>JAMLGM010000009.1 GCA_023957975.1 Microthrixaceae bacterium
CAGTGGTCGTGATCACGACCACTGGTTATCGGAGAACGGGCTGGCGCTGGTCAGCCGGGAGTGACTCAGTACCGGTAGTGATCCGGCTTGTAGGGGCCCTCGACCGGAACGCCGAGGTAGTCGGCCTGCTCGTCGGTCAGCTTCGTGAGCTTCACGCCGAGGCTGTCGAGGTGCAACCGAGCGACCTTTTCGTCGAGGTGCTTGGGCAACACGTACACGCCGACCGGATACAGCTCGGTCTTGGTGAACAGCTCGATCTGGGCGATGACCTGATTCGTGAACGAGTTCGACATCACAAAACTCGGGTGGCCCGTCGCACAACCGAGGTTCAACAGACGCCCCTCGGCGAGCATGATCACGGAGTGTCCGTCGGGGAACACGAACTCGTCGGTGCCCGGCTTGATGTTGATGCGGCGCACGTCGCTCATCTTGGCAAGGCCGGCCATGTCGATCTCGTTGTCGAAGTGACCGATGTTGCCGACGATCGCCTGATGCTTCATCCGCGCCATGTGCTCTGCGGAGATGATGCCCTTGTTGCCGGTGGTGGTGATGAAGATGTCGGCGGTGTCGACAACGTCTTCGAGCGTGAGGACCTGATAGCCCTCCATCGCGGCCTGCAGCGCACAGATCGGATCGATCTCGGTGACGATCACCCGCGCCCCCTGGCCGCGCAACGAGGCAGCCGATCCCTTCCCGACGTCGCCGTACCCGCACACCACGGCGGTCTTGCCGGCGATCATGACGTCGGTCGCACGGTTGATGCCGTCGATGAGGCTGTGGCGACAGCCGTACAGGTTGTCGAACTTGGACTTGGTCACCGAGTCGTTCACGTTGATGGCGGGGAACAACAGCTGCTGCGCCTCATGCATCTGATAGAGACGATGCACGCCGGTGGTCGTCTCCTCGGTCACACCGATGATGGCCTTGGACACCTCGCTCCAACGGGTCGGCTCGTCTGCCACCGAACGGGCGAGCAGATCGAGCACGACGTTCCACTCGTCGGAGTTCGACTCGTGCGGCTCTGGGACCGAACCGTGGGCCTCGTACTCGGCGCCCTTGTGGACCAGCAGGGTGGCGTCGCCGCCGTCGTCGAGAATCATGTTGGGGCCACCGCCGTCGGGCCACCGCAGCGCCTGTTCGGTGCACCACCAGTACTCCTCGAGCGTCTCACCCTTCCACGCGTAGACCGGAACCCCCTGCGGGTTGTCGGTCGTGCCGTCGGGGCCGACCACCACGGCGGCCGCGGCGTGGTCCTGGGTGGAAAAGATGTTGCAGCTCACCCATCGCACGTCCGCGCCGAGGGCGACGAGGGTTTCGATGAGCACCGCCGTTTGGATCGTCATGTGCAACGAACCCATGATGCGAGCGCCCTTGAGCGGCTGCGCGTCGGCGTATTCGGCCCGGGTCGACATGAGACCGGGCATTTCGTGCTCGGCGAGGGTGATTTCCTTACGACCGAACTCGGCCAGGTTGATGTCCGCGACCTTGAAGTCCACGTGGTGCGCCTTTCGCGACAAACGAGCGCGCGCCGACGGCGTCGCGACTCGTCGAGATGATTGGAGGCGCGGCTGGGGTCATCAGACACCGGGTTCAAGACAGCCGACGGCGAGACAGGTTATCCCACCACCGCGAACGGGCGAGACGACGTGGGCTTCAATAGCGGCCGAGCACCGGGGTCGGACCCGGGTCGATGTCGGCGATATCGGCCATGTGCAGCGACACCATCTCGCCAAACGCCATCAACTCGAACAGCACCCCGACATCGGTGGTCGCGGTCGCGTCGACCGGATGGACCCCGGCGACGATCTCCTCGCAGGTCTCCGCGGTCACGTCGAGCCGGTGGCGCTGATCGTCGGTTTCAAGCGCGGAGCGCAACACCGCGAGCGTGAAAACCTGCCGGGTCACGTCGCCGTGTTGCGCCCAGCCGCACACCTCGTCGAAGTCGACACCGGGCACCGCATTCCAATAGGCGGGGGCCTTGGCGTTGCGATTCACCGAGAATTTCCACGACGCGGCCGCCGCGGCACCCACCGGGCCGGCGCCGTACACCAGCGGCAACGTGCGGCCGATTCGTCGGGCAAGGCGACGCGCCGGCCCCTTGTCGGCCACCCACTCCTCGAGCCGCGACTCGACCAGGTCGGCCGCACCGATCAGGTCGTCGAGCAGACCAGGAGCAATGTCGAACTGGGCCAACGCGACCAACGCTGCGGCCGTCTCGACCAACGGGTTCGGGCGACGCTCGGTCTGAGCGCCAATGGCGATCACCGGAACACCCGCCACGCTGTCGTCGCTCACGACCTCGTTCGCGGCCGCATCGTCGAGCGCCACCACCAACGAACGCGACCCCAGCCACACCGGCAGAGGTTCGCCGAGGTTGACGATGACCGGGCGCTGGACGCGTTGAGCAGCGATGGAGCCAACCGTCTTGGCCGTCAACGCCGAGCGCTGCGACGCTGCGAGCACCACCGCTCCGATTTCCAATCCCTCGGGCACTCCGGCCGACCCCGCTGCGGCGATCGTCGCCCGAATGGCTGCGGGAGCCTGGAACAACGACGCCATCGCGCCCATCGAGTCCAGGACCTCCCCCGCCGAGTCGCTGTCGATACTCACGATGATCGGCTCAGGACTTGGCGCCGGCGGACTCGGCCTTGGCAACGATGCGCTGATGCTCGTCCTCGCTCACCGAGGTCGCCTCCGAGGCCAACATCACCGGAATGCCCTCCTTGATCGCGTACGCGACCTTCAGGCGAGGGTTGTAGAGCAGATCCTCATCCGCGAGATACAGCAGCGGACCCTTGTCCTGCGGACAGGCGAGAAACTCGAGGAGGGCGTCGTCGGAGATGGCCATGAACCGAGCGTAGCCGGATCAGTCGAGGCCGAAATGCCCTCGGACCTCGGCGACACGGCGAGCGACGTCGTCGGGTGTGGCGGCCTCGAGGTTCAGGCGCAGCAGCGGTTCGGTGTTGGACGGCCGCAGGTTGAACCACCAGTCGCCGAGGTCGACGGTGAGCCCGTCGAGGCGGTCTTGTTGCTCACCCTCATAGGCCACAGCAACCCGTTCGATCACCTCGGCGGTGTCGGGCACCTTGGTGTTGATCTCCCCCGAGGCGGCATATCGCTCGTAGGGCTTGCGCAACTCCGACAGCGGAAGGTCGCGAACGCACAACTGCTCGAGCACCATCACCGCCGCGATGAGACCGGAATCGGCGCGGTAGTTGTCGGCAAAGTAATAGTGCGCCGAGTGTTCGCCGCCGAACACCGCTCCCTCCGAGGCCATGACCCCTTTGATGAAGCTGTGGCCCACTCGACTGCGGATCGGGGTTCCGCCGGCTTCGCGGATGACCTCGGGCACCGCCTTGGAACAGATCAGGTTGTGCACGACCTTGCCGCCGCCGTGGCGCCGCACGATCGCGTCCGCAAGGATCGCCGTGGTGGTCGAGCCCGACAGGCCCACGCCGAGTTCGTCGACGAGGAACACCCGGTCGGCATCACCGTCGAACGCGAGCCCGACGTCGGCGCCGACCTCGAGCACCCGGGCGATCAGATCGCGCTGGTTCTCCGGCTGGATCGGGTCGGCCGGATGGTTCGGGAACGTCCCGTCGAGTTCGCCGTACATCACCTCAAGGTCGAACGGAAGACCCTCGAAGGTTGCCGGCACGACCAGGCCGCCCATGCCGTTCGCCGTGTCGGCCACGACCTTGAGCGGCTTCAGCACCGACGGGTCGATGAAGCTGCGCACGTGCGCCGCGAAGTCGGCGAGCACGTCGCGTTGCGACACCGTTCCCGGCGTGGCGACGCGTTCGAGTCCGGCCGCCGCAAGGTCGCGAACCGTGAACAGCCCCGACTCCTCGCCCACCGGACGGGCTCCCGACAGACAGAACTTGATGCCGTTGTACTGCGCCGGGTTGTGCGATGCGGTGAACATCGCGCCGGGAGCATGCATGGAGCCTGCGGCGTAATAGAGCAGGTCTGTCGAACCGAGACCCAGATCCACGACGTCGACGCCCTGGCCGGTGGCACCATCGGCGAACGCCGCGACCATGTCGTGGCCGGACGGGCGCATATCTCGCGCCACCAGCACCTTGGTCACCGACGGGTCGTCGTCGAGGACGAACCGGGCGAAGGCCGCGCCGATGGAGCGGGCCATCTCCGCATCGAACTGCTCGGGCACGATGCCCCGCACGTCGTAGGCCTTGAAAATCGCTTCGAATGCATTCATGACGATGGCCACTGTAGGGTCGCCGGCTCAGTTTGCGGTAACGAAGTCCGTCGGTTCGTCCGGCTCGATCTCATATCCGCCGGTGTGGGCGATCGAGCGGATACGAAAGACGTCGCGAATCAACCGAATGGTGTCGCGAGCCACGTGGACGGTCGAGCGCTCCGAATTCGCCACCTCGACCGGCACCTCGGTCAGCGTGAGGCGGAAACGCTCACAGAGGTGAAACACCTCGATGTCGAACGCGAACCCATCGATGCGCGTCCTGCTGAACACCAGTCGGGCGACGTCGGAACGAAACGCCTTCAACCCGCACTGGGTGTCTCGGTACTGCCCCAACAGCACGAACATCGTCAGGGCGTTCACGACCCGGCTGCCGATCTCGCGAAGCCGACCGGTCTCCACCAGGGTCAGCGTGCTGGTGTGTTTGCGCGACCCGACAACGACATCCCAACCCTCCTCGAGCGCGGCGAGCAGCCGTAGCACCTGGTCGGGTGAGTAGCTGAGATCGGCGTCGGTGAAGGCCACCGATCGGCCCCGCGCCGCGAGCATTCCCGCACGAACCGCCGCCCCTTTGCCCTGGTTGCGCTCGAGGGTGATCACGACGTCGGCCCCGGCGTCTCGTGCCGCGCTCGAAGTGTCGTCGGGGGAGCCGTCATCGACGACGATGAGTTCGAAACCGCCTTCGTCGCGCAGGTGACCGAGCGCTTGTTCGACCCGATCCACCGTCGCCGCGATGCCCGCCTCCTCGCAGTAGGCAGGAATGACGAGGCTGAGGCGCACCTCGCCGGGAGCGGGCCCGCGTTCGGGGTCGCGCCCCTGGTCGGATCGGATCACGTCGAACATGGTCTGGCGGTACGACACCAGACGGATAAGAAACGCCACGACCACCGCGGCGAGCTTCGCTATCAGCAGGTGCAGCACCGCGGTCGAGTTGCCGGCCACCACCAGGAGCACGGCGAGATCGACCAACCCGGCGAACGTCGCCGCGGCCACGTAGTGGCGAACATCGCGGTACCAGCGGCGAGCGGGCTCCGCTGCATAGGTGATGGCGCGGTGCAACCAATACGACGCGACCGCGGCCACGGTGATGGCGATGACATCCGCGACGATGACCGGCCACCCCACGACCGAGCGCAGCACCAGGAACAGGCCGATATCGACAATCGTGACGAGGGCACCGATCGTCGTGAAGCGCCGCACGAACCTCACGACAAGAGCGGGTCCTCGGGCGGGCCGACGTCCGCTTCGGCGACGACACCCGCGTCCTCCTCGGGCGGGTCAGAGTCCCCGGCAAGACCGCTGCCCTCGGCCGGGCCGTCCTCGCCCTCGCCGTCGTCGTCCTCGGGGATGAACTCGCGATCTCCAAAGAACTCGCCGGTCTCCGGCGTGACCGCCAACCCCGGCCCGCGAATCACGAAGTACAGGAACCCGATGAATCCGATCAACGACAGGAGATATCCGATCCACTCGATACCGCTACGCCCATACGACAACTCGACGTGATTGGAGGTCGGAACCACGACCATCTGATTGGGGGTCACGCGGTACACATCGTCGGCACCATCGACCCGCCAGTTCGGGAAGTACGAACTGCGGATCAACACCGGCACGCCCGTCTCGCTCACGTCGAAGCTGATCGTGTCCTGGGTCGACTTGACGTTGGTGACCTTGACCGACTTCGCATCGGTCGGGGTCAGCGGAGCGGTCTCGCCCGCCGAGATACGTTTCCATTCCTTTGGTCCAGAGGTCGCCAAGACGACCTCCCACTGCGACTCGTCGTTGAACCAGTCGATGGCCGGCTTCGCATAGTCGTAGATGTCGTTGGGAACGTCGTTCCACACCACCGGCTCGTTCTCCAAGGGAGTTACGAGGTCGATGTCGGCCACTTCATAGGCCCGCCACGGACCGCTCTCGCCCACCTTGGTCAGGCGAGGTTCGGCGTCGGCCATCTCCTTGGCGGCATCGGTCAACGCCAGGTAGTACTTCACACCCATCAACTGCAGGTGGCTCACCCCCGCCGCCACGTCGAGGCTGCGGTAGGGCGAACTGGCGAACTGAAGGTGGCTGTCGAAACGCTGCGGTCGCGACGGCTTTTCCGACATTTCCGACTGGACCAGGAAGTGGAACGGGGTGGTCGAGGACGCCTCGAAATAGAGCCCCTCCATCGACCCGATGCAATGATCGGTGAAGTACGGCAACAGCATCGGCGCCATCGGGGTGCCGTAGTCGCCAAGCCGCTCGCCGTACTCCCACATGGCGCGCCCGCAACCATGCTCAGAACCCACCTCGTCCATCATGTCGATCATCCCGAAGAACTCATCGGAATTCGACGTGTCGAGGATCCTTCGCGTCACCGCCTGATCGGTGCCCTCGTTCTCGGTCTCGATCCTGGTCCCCGGTTTTCGTTCAAGGCCGTCGAAGTTCCACTGCGCCCAACCCCTGACCGGGTTGTCGGCCTTCGCAGACAACCAGAGCCAGTGGTAGGCGCCGTCGGCCCCCATCGACCCCCCTGGCAGCGCACGCAGGGGCATCCCCATCGCGACGAACACGATGATGAATGAAGCGAGGGTGACCCCCATGCTGATCGGGGCCGGCGGATCGACCCACCTCCCCTTGAACACCAGCGCCCCGGCCCGAATCAACAACGCGACGCCGATCGCGGCGAGCAGGAAGATCGACAGGTAATAAAAGGGCAGCACCCGGGCGTTCCAGAAGCGGTGCTGTGGCATCACGATGAACGCGATCGCGGTGATGGCGGTGACGAGGGTGAAGAAGATGCCGGCGCGCACCACCATGATCAGCGACATCACCGCGCCGACCACCGCCAGGGCGAAGATGATCTTGCCGTGGTGCATGTTGGGGTCGTTGATCGTTTGGCCGTTGATCTCGAACGGGGCGAAGGGCAACAGGTAGCGACGGATCTGCACCCAGTTCATGTCGAAGCGAATGGCGTCGACGGGATTCGAACTGGCCACCTCGACCCCCGCAGTTCGCAGTGCGCCACCGATCTGGGTGCGGGCCCAACTCTCCCCGCGCAACTGGACACCGAGCTTCTCCCAGCCCATGTCGTTGAGGAAGTGGCTGTGACCGTAGAACGGCAGGTACCACCACAGGCCCATCAACCCGGCGCTCAACCCCGTCGGCAGCGCCCACTTCCACGACGACACCTGCGGGCGCAACACCACGATGATGACCGCCGCGGTGACGAGGAAGAAGAACCCGGGAATGACGTGGCACATCAACGACAACGCGATGACCATCGCGGCACGGGCCCGATACCGGCCCGTTCGAACACCGTTCGCAACGAGGCCCAAGCCGAACAGTGCGAGGGTGATCGAGATCGAGAACGCGAACTCCCCGGCCATCGTCGAGGCCATATTGCCGCCGTAGATGTTGAACAGGTAGCGGTCCATCAAGAACAGCAGCGACGCGATCGCCCCGAGTTCGGGGCCCGGGCGACGCAGCGACAGAGCGTTCATCAGGTACCACACCGCGGCGGGGAACGCGATGAGCCCCGACACGACCACCAACTTGAAGGCGATGTTGTAGGGCAGATCGATCAACAACAGTGCGCCGAGGCCCGCACCGACCCACACCACGAAGCGAACGAGCCGCGACTCGTGATGGCGGATCCGCCACATCGCGGCGATGGCCCCGGCCACCACGACGACCGATGCCAGCGCCCCGAAGATGGAAGTGACGTCGAAGATGCCGACGTCGAGGATCACGATGATCAGCGACGGGATGACCATGTAGAAGAGGTAGGCGGGGAACCCGGCATACCAGTCGGCGCTCCAGCCGGTCACCGCGAACTGCGGCAACAGGAAGTCGCGCATGAACGCCGGGCCCCACACGTGCGCACCCATATCACCGCCGGTGGCGGTGGTGTCGGTGAGGACGAGCTCTGGGTGAACCGCCCACACCATGTAGATGCAACAGGCAGCGACGACGATGAGGCTGAACAACCGCTCCCTCGTCCACCATGTCCAGGAGGGGCTCTTCACCCCCACCGTTTCGGAGGCGGCCTCGTCGACCGGTTCGAATTCCGAAGGGTCTCCGACCTCGTGCACCTCGTCGTCCACGGCGGTCATCGGCTCTGGGTCCATCGGTCGATTCTTACCTGTGTGGTCGACGGGTCGAGGTTTCGCCGCCACACCGGAGCGTTCAGCGGCTCGCGAGATCCCGCCGGTAACGCGTCGGGGAGGAACTCAAGTCGGCGAGGATACCACTGAGATTCACCGGTTCACCGCCGCGGTGCCAGCTGCGCCGATCACAGATCGAACAGGAACGCATCGTCAACTCCTCCCCGTCGATCAGCAGATTGATCGAAACCACGATTTGATTGCAGCCGCCACAGCGGTGCTCCGGCGATTTCGAATGAACGGCGCTTTGCGCATCCTGCGCGACCGTCGACCGCTTCCGTGCAGTACTCATGAACAGGTTCCCCTCAGTGGAAAGTGGAACCTCTCCATCGTCGAGACCGCGCCGGGTTCAAGCACCTTGCGGCGCTTTGATCCGATCGGATCAACCCCGACGGGTCCGGTGTCGGACGCCAGTCCCGCCCCGGTTAGTGCGCCCGACCCTCAACCGGGTCCGACGGCTCACCTCAGCCGAAGACCAGGGGAATTGCGGTGATCGCGTTGAACGTGGCGTGCACCAGGATCGCCGTGCTGAGCCGGCCGGTAAGTTTCGTTGCGATCGCGCAGATCAAACCGACCGCGATCAGGCCCGGAAGCTGCAGCCCCTGCAGGTGCAACGCCCCGAAGGCCACGGCGCTCAACACGATCGCTCCCCAGGTTCCGAACGAGTGCAGCCCTCGCAACAGGACGCCGCGGTAGATCGTCTCCTCCGCGATCGGAGCGCACAGGACCGTCATCATGAGAAACACCAACGCACCCCACCGCGAACCCGACGCAGTGTCGGCCAGTTCACGCGCCGCTTCACCCAGTTCGTCGGCCCCGGTATCGGTCAGGCGGAAGATGGGCCAGTACAGCAGCGGCAACACCACCCACTGGATGAACATGCCACCGCCGACCCCGATCACCAGATCGACCGGTCGAAACCGCAACCCCAACTCGGCGACCGGATCGGCGTGCGTGCGTCGCATCAGAAACCAGGTCAACACCACCGCCGCGATCCACAGCGGCGAGGTTGCCGCGGCCTGCCAACCGATCGGAATGTCGGAAACGCTTCCGGACGCCGAATATCCCGACGCCACGATCACCAGACTCCCCCCGAGAATCAACGACGCGTGCGAGCCAAGCACCACGCCGACCGCCTGGGCGCTCGACCACGGCGGCGCGACGTCCTCGACGAAGGAGGGTCGCTTCACGCTCAGGCGGTCTTGCGATGCTCGAACATGGGCAGCGACGTTACCCGACGCGAATCCTGCAGCGTCCAGCCACGCGGCACCCGCAGCGTGTCGGCGTGGGGCCCGCACAGGTCGTGCACCATCGGGTGGGCCTGCGGCGCAAGGTCCTCGAGGAACACAACGCTGTTGGCGTAGTTGTAACTGAGTGTCGCGACGGCGTGGCGGTCACACCCCGGACGTGCACAGGTCCTGCTCATCGGCGGCGACGATAGTGTCATCGGGTCGGCAACCCGCGGATGGCCACCCGCTTGGGACTGCGAGGTTGGGACTGAGCGCGACCTCTCAGATTCCGATCACGCAAGGCCCGCCACAGCTTCTAGGCTGTACGCCATGGCTGCCGAGCCCTCTCCCCCATCCCAGAAGCCGAACAGTCCCCAAGGGCCCTTCTCCAAGGGCGATCAGGGGTTGCCGCGCTGGACGCTGTTCATCGTCGCCGGCATCGTGATGATCGCCATGTTCGCCGCGACCCGAGTCGAATCCTCGTCGCGAAACGAGATCGAATACAGCGAGTTCCTCGCGAAGGTCGAGTCTGGCGACGTCAAAGAGGCGACGTGGGACAACTCCACGACGATCATCACCGGCACGCTCGACGACGGCACGAAGTTCCAGACCACCGGCCCGGTCACACCAGATGAAGCGACGATGGCGCTGTTGCGCAGCAACACGAAGCTGACGTTCCATACGAACCAGCCCAATCTGCTCACCGACCTGATACCGGTGTTCCTCCCGATTCTCCTGCTGATCGGCTTCTTCGTCTGGATGCAGCGTCGGGCTCAGGGGCAGATGGGCGGCATCATGTCGATCGGGCGCAGCCGCGCTAAGACCTACAGTTCCGAACGGCCGGCGACCACTTTTGCCGATGTCGCCGGATACGAGGGCGTCAAGACCGAGATCAAAGAGGTCGTCGACTTCCTCAAGGAACCCGATCGCTTCTCCGAGATCGGTGCTCGCATCCCCAAGGGCATCCTGCTCGTCGGCCCTCCCGGAACCGGCAAGACCCTCATCGCACGTGCGGTCGCCGGCGAGGCGGGAGTGCCGTTTTTGTCCGTGTCGGGTTCGGACTTCATGGAGATGTTCGTCGGGGTGGGCGCCAGCCGGGTGCGTGACCTGTTCGACTCGGCCCGCAAGATGGGCCGAGCGATCATCTTCATCGACGAGATCGACTCCATCGGCCGCAAACGCGGCGCCGGACTCGGGGGCGGCCACGACGAGCGCGAGCAGACCCTGAACCAGATGCTGTCGGAGATGGACGGGTTCGAGGCGACCGAAGGCATCGTGATGATGGCGGCCACGAACCGCCCCGACATCTTGGACCCCGCGCTGCTGCGCCCCGGCCGCTTCGACCGCCAGGTCGTGGTTCCGCTGCCCGAAATCACCGATCGCCGCCAGATCCTCGACGTCCACGTGCGTCACAAGCGGTTGGCGAACGATGTCGATCTCGACCTGGTCGCCCGCGGCACGCCGGGCATGAGCGGCGCCGAGCTGGCCAACCTCGTCAACGAGGCCGCCCTGCACGCCGTTCGCCAGGGTTCGCAGTACATCCGCAACATCGATTTCGAGTACGCCCGCGACCGGGTGCTCATGGGCGCCAAGCGCGAGTCGATGGTGCTGTCGGACAAGGAAAAGGAACTGACCGCCTATCACGAGGCTGGCCACGCGGTGTGTGCCGCGGTGCTCGACCACACCGATCCGCTGCACAAGGTGACCATCATTCCGATGGGGATGGCGCTCGGAGTCACGATCTCGCTTCCCGAGGAAGACCGCCACAGCTACGACCAGAAGTACCTTGAGGACTCGATCGTGATGGCGATGGGCGGCCGGATCGCCGAGCGTCTGGTGTTCGGCGTCGTCTCGACCGGGGCCAACAACGACCTCGTCGTGTCCACCGAACGCGCCCGCAAGATGGTGCGCGAATGGGGCATGAGCGACCGTATCGGACCGATGGCGTGGGGCTCTCAAGGGCAGGTGTTCCTCGGAGACGACCTCATGGGTGGCGGCCGTGAGTACTCCGATGAGACCGCTCGCGTCATCGACGAGGAGGTCGAGCGTATTTTGCGCGATTGCGAACAGCGCTGCATCGACACCCTCACCACCGAGCGCAAGGGGCTCGACGCCGTCGCTCAGGCGCTGTTGGCGCACGAGACGATTTCTGGCGCCGATGTCAACCGCCTGATCGCTCAGAGCCGCGGCGCCATCGTGTCGCCTCCCGACCCGGCGGCAACCCCTCCGACCCCGCCGGTTCAGCCGCAGCAGGCGTTCTACCCTCCGCCTGCCCCAGCTCCGGCGCGCACCCCGTTGATCCCGCCGCTCAGCCCACCACCGGACCTGAGCGCACCCCCGGCCTGAGTCGGCATTGCAGGTCTGATCGAGGGCGTGGTCTGATCGGGAGCGACGGCCCGATCAGTGATTTCCGCAGCCGCCCTCGGGGAGCGAACCCGGCTCTCGCACCTCGGCGACGGCGGCCCACAGGTGCGATGCCGAGGTGGGCCCGAGGAACGAACGCCGCACAACCCCGGCGGCATCGCAGATGACGACGGTCGGGACCGCGGTGATGCGGTAGCGCTCATGCATCGATCGCGCCTTGCCGTACTCCACGATGTCGATCGCCACCTCGTCCGAGGCGAGAATCTCAACCTTGGCGACCACATCGCTGCAGGTGTCACACGTTGCAGAGGTGAACGCGGCGACCAGCCAGTCGGCTTCGGGCCGGGCGAAATCGCGACGGTCGAGTTGGGCCGGGGCGACGTGTTCCACCGATTGAGTCGGGGCATCGGGCCGTCGACGCTGCAACAACACCGCAGCAGCCACCGCCACCAGCAGGATCGGGATCATGATCAGGACGCGATCCACCGCCGTCAGCCTCCCGTCACCGGCAGCGGCATCACCGATTCCCGAATCGGCAACGCGGTCCACACCGCCAGGTCGGTGGCGGCGCCACTCGTCGTGCGTCCCGCCACCACCACCGGGCTCGTCGCATCGACCCGGAGACCGATGTTGACGTCTGCGAGTTGGCTGATGTCGTAGGCCACCGTCCCGAGTGGGGCGATCTCTTGGTTCTCGACGATCACCTCGGCGGGAGCGCCGTCCCCCGAACGGGCGATTCGTGTGATCGTCACTACGGCGATCGACTCCGGCGATGGGTTCGCCACCGCCACGACCGACTGGCTCTCCGAAGCCGGGTCGACGCTGCTCACGATCCACGAGGTCGCCTGCACCGTCGCCCCGACCTGCGCAGCGAGGCCGCCCGCAAGCGCCGGGCGCGTATTCGGCTCGCCGGTGCCAGAAGCCGCGGTGATCGACACGACGCTGTTCACCACGATGCCGACGTCGGACAGCGACTCGACATGAATCCAGCGCAACTCGGTGGTCGAAAGGCGCCCTTCGGCGGTGAGATCGATGAGCGTGTACTGGCGGCCGGGGAGATCGAACGTGAACGGTTCGGGCATCATCTCGGTCGCGACGCCCTGGGGAAACACCGACGCGATCACCGCGGTGTCCTCACTGCTCGGGTTGAAGATCCACAGCTTCTCGCTGAAGTCCGAGCCCGTGAACGAATAAGGAATCACCCAGTTCGTCGCCGGGTGCTGCACCCCGATCGTCGCACGAAGCCCGTTGCCCGCGACCGTCTGGGCGAGGCCCGCCACGAAGCGCCCGGAGCGGCCTTCCACCGCGATCGAGAACTGTTCACGCAGCTCTGCGACCTCGGGAATCGTGCCGAGGTCCAACAGGCGCGACGATCGCGCCGGCACGATGACCCCCGACACCGGCCCCGGAATGCGCACCCCGCCTTCAATCGTGACGCGGACATCGACGCTGAGCGACGTGGGAAACGGGTTGACGAGCCATAACTGGGCGAACGACCCGGTCGTCGTCTGCGCCGCGGCGAAATACGCTTGCTGGGCCGCCTCGGTCACACAATCGGCCTGATCGCTTCGGTTGGGTGCCACGAGCTTCTGAGCGACCGTGGCCGAACCTCCCGAGATCTCCACCGTCGCCCCGCCGTCGACCCGATCGTCGAGGCGCACCTCCGTGACGGTGTTGGCCGCAGCATTCACCGTTTCGGACACGGTCGTCGACCCGTCCTCGAGCGCAGCGGTGCGATACATCGTCACCTCGGCGACCACGGCTCGGTCCTCGGTCGTGATCAGAATCGAGTTCGTCGGCGCCGCAGCCTCGCCAGCCGTTGAGGTTCCGAACGGGCAGAACCACGTCGAACCACTGCCACGCCCGCTCGTCTCGCCGCCGACGACCGGGTTCGGTGAAGGCTGCCCGATCCCCTCGGGTTCGACGAACTGGTTCATCGCCGCGATCGCGGCGACCGACATGACGATGATCAACACCCGGCGAATCACAAGATCTCCTCGGAGGCGAGCAGTTCGGCCATCTCCGGATCATGCGGGCGCGCACGTCCGATCCACCACCGCATTCCGCGGCGATTGACCACCACCACCGCCAACGCGAGCAACTGCACGAGGTGCATCGCGACCTGAGTCGGCGGGGTTCGATACTCCAACGACGCGTTGCCACCGGTGCCGGTCGGCGCGGTCCACGCCCAGTCGCTCACCGAATCGAGTTCGACCTCGTCTCCGCCGACCTTCATCGTCCAGCGATCGTCCAACCCGCTCAACAGCATCGACGTCTGGTCGGCCGACAGTTCGCCATCCAGCCGTGTCGGGGGCCGACCCGACGTGTCGACCGGTTGCAGCCCGACCCGACCGACGAGGCTCAGCCCCACCTCGTCGCTCCACTCCGACGCGACATCGACATCGGTGGTCGACCAAACCGGAAGCGCGGCCAGGTTCTCGTACACCTCGATACCCGGGGCCACATCGATCGACGACAGGTCGAACTGCTGGCGAAGCCGTTCCTTCATCACCGCATCGATCTCGTACAGCGTTCGCCCGTAGGGCAACGGCGCGAGCCGCTCCTGCACCACCACATAGCGGATACCGAACTGCGCAAGGGAGGCTCCGACACGGCTCGTCTCGCCGCGACGAACCTCGCTGAGAAGGCGTGCCAGCTCCGCTTCTCCGGCGCCCTTCGCAGGCGGGAACAGATCCGGCAACCCCGACGACACGCCGGTCGACACCGCGAACTTCATGCCGTCGCCGAACCTCCAACCCGCTTGGGCAACAGCGTCCGCATCGCCGATCCACAAGGTCCGGAAGTTCTCGATCTCGGCCCCGGTGCTCAACGACTCGAGCGCATCGTCGACGTCGCTCGTCGGCGCATCCCATCGACCGTTGAGCGAATCGAGCAACAACGGCAGGACCGCAACCAGAACCCCGACGGCGCACAGAACCGCCGCGACGTGGCGGATGCCGAAGGCGGTTCCCGACAGGGTTGTCGTGATCGCTTCGGCAGCGACCCCGACGCACAGCGCAGCGCCCAACGCTGCCGGAACCAGCAGAACCTCGGGCACCGGCAGCGCCACCGACGGGGCCAACAGGCCGGCGAGTGCAACGAGCCCGAAACCCACAAGCGCCGAGACGAGTCCGAACAACGTCCAACGAAACACCGGACCGACCGTGATCAGGACGGCGGCAGCGATCGCCACGAGCAACCCGCCGCTCAGGAAGGTCCCATGGGCACCCGTGTCGAACACCAGCGCCTCAGAGACGCCGATCGGAGCGCCACGCCCGGCGGCATTGCCCAACAAGACCTCAACACGGTTCGCCCCGCCCAACACCGAGATGGTCCACGGCAGGTGCACCAACGCCGACACGCCGAGCGAGCCGACGGCGACCAGACCGAGCCGGCCGAGATTGCCGCGGGACCCGGCGCCGACCACGACCGCCATCACGACAGCCAACAGCGCCACCACCAACACGATCACCGGCGCGACGGTGGCGCCGATGGCGACGATCAACCCGAGCGCGAACGTCTGTTGAAGCACCGAACGCTCGGCACGTTCGGTGTCGGCGAACGGTTCGAACGCTCCGGCCGCGGCGAGGCGCGCCACGATCGACGGGGCAAGCGCCCAGACGACGAGCGCCTGCCATCGCCCCTCGGCGATGGCGTTGTACGGAATCGGATTGGCGAGGTAAGCGACCAAAACGGCCGTCCGAGCGAGCGGCGACCCGACGCCGCGCAGCAGGCGCCAGGCGCCGAGTGCCCCGACGCCGAGCGGGGCGAGGAACACCACGGTTCGAACCAGCCCCTCCGAACCGAACGTCATCCAGTTCAAGGCACCGACCACGAAAGCCACCGTGGGGGACCCTCCGGATTGGCCGAGACCGGCGCTTCGCCAGCCGCTCCACCACTCCCGCAGCAGATCGCCGGAGGGAGAATTGGTGACGAACTCGCGAACCACCGGAACCCCGCCGGTGATCAGCGACCGCGACCCTCCCACGAGCACGACCGCGGCGATGAGGAAGGCACCGATGCCCCAAATTCCCGTGTTGTGTGCATCGTTGGGGCCTGACATCCCTCGCGCTGCGGCGGCGACCGCCTGGCCGAGCGAACGATCTCTCGCGGTGTAGGCGTGGAAGAAGTTGGTGAAGCGCGCGCTTCCCTTGATCTGCAGACGTCGGATCTCGTCATCGGGGGTACGCCGGGATTTCTGGGTGGAACGGCGAATCGAAAGGGTCCGCGGTAGATGCCCGAGGTTCCACATGAATGCGGTGAACACGTCGCCGGCCTGACGCCAACGACCGCGCAACAGCGCCCCGACCAGGTCGAGCACCCCGAGCACCATGGCCTGGGGAAGGATTCGCAGCAGCGTCAGGGCGCTGTAACAGGCCAACATGATGCGCGCCTGGTGCCGCAAGGCCAGACGCAGGCCACGCTCATGGGCCTTGTCGAAGGTCGATTCAGCGTGATGAAACACCTGTGCGGCGGGCATGACCACCGTGCGTGCTCCGGCGACCCGGGCACGCCAGCACAGGTCGAGTTCCTCGCCCGAGCCGTCGATGTCGGTGGAGAACCCGCCGAGATCCCGAAAGAGATCGCAGCGCACCAACATGGCCGCACCCGACACCACGAACGCCTCACGAATGGCGTCGTGTTGGGACTGGTCGAGCTCGCCCGGTTCGGCGTAGGGCCACAGGAAGCCGAACTTATCGATCGAGGCGCCAACGTCGGTCAGCGTCCGACGGTCGGCGCCGTCGAGCAGCTTCGCTCCGACGATTCCGGCGTTGGAGCGGAACGCCTCCTCGACCATCGCCTGCACCGCACCTTTGCCCAGTTCCACGTCATCGTGCAGCACCAGGTAGAACGACGCACCATCGACGGTGCCGAGCGCGGCGTTCGCGGCCACAGCGAAACCGCCGGCGTCGATCCGCTTGACGAACGCCGTCGGCAACACCTCAGCCACCCGTTCGGTGGGGTCGGAGTCAGAACCGGCATCGACCACGAGGGTGACGAGGTTGGCGTACTCCTGAGCCGAGATCGACGCCAGAAGATCGTCGAAGCGAGCGCCCGGGTTGCGGGTGACGATGACGGCGACCACCGCCGGAACCCCAACTCCGGCGACGGGCGATTCGGCCTCGTCGGCAGCGTCGTAGCCCTCCACGAACGGCGTTGCGTCGGGGTTCCACTCCTCGTCGGCGGACGCGGGCGACTCGACGGAGGAACTCGACGATGGACGGTCCGATCGCGTCGTGTCGGAGCGACGACGCCGAGAACCGGAAGTTGGGGAAGCTGGACGGCGTGCAGACATAGATGAAGGGTGTGGTGCGACTGAGCGCTGTGAATAGTAGACCGCGACGACTTCACGGCGGCTCCGCCCCAACTTCGGCGGCAGGCCGCCCCAGTCGACCGGAGGTTTCTCTATCGGCTGGTAGGATTTCGAGGTCGACGCACCCTCGGAGCTGCCATGGCAGGAGCCCTCGCCCCAATCGACCTCGAACACATGCGACAGCACCGCGCACTCGGCGACCCGACCCGCCATGCCGTGTTCGTCCACCTTCGCGAAGCCGAACGCCCTGTCGATGTGGCCGAACTCACCGCCAAGTTCGGGCTCAACCACAACGCCATCCGCCAGCATCTGGCGCGTCTGGCCGACGCGGGTCTGATCACCGACGAGCTCCGGGCCTCCACCGGCCCGGGACGACCGGCAAAGCTCTATCGCGTCGTTCCCGGTGCGGCCCAACGTTGGGGCGGGACCAGCCCGCACGAGACGCTGGCGGACATGTTGCTCGAGATGGTCCGAACCGGACGCTCAGCGCTCGAGATCGGCCGCGACACCGGTCGTCGGCTCGCTGCAGACAACGCCCCGGCGGGTTCCGCCGTCGAGATCCTCGACGGGGTCGCTAGGCGACTTGGCTTTGAACCGTGCGTCGAACTCACCGAGCGCGGAGCCGACATCGTGTTGGGGCGCTGCCCGTTTGTCGACCCGGCCACCACAGCACCCGAGATCGTGTGTGAGTTGCACCGGGGCATCGCGGAGGGCATCGCCGAGGCGACCGACACCGACGACGTCATCGAGGACCTCGTCATGCGCCCACCCGCCGCCGCCGGGTGCCGCATCAGGGTCGCTTCGTCGAACTGACGGGGGTCGCGACGCGTTCAACCTCAGGACGGAGCGGGTCCAACGTCGGCTACGCCATCCTCGTCGTCGCCATCCTCGTCCTCCTCGTCGTCGAACAAGTGCGCCCAACACGGCGGGTCTCCCCCGAGGTCGTGAGCGTCGACCGTGCCGCCATCTCCCGGTTGCCGATTCACCAGCCAACCCCCTAGCGTTTTTCCATCACCTGGTAGTGAAACTATCACCGGTGGAATCGAGACCGTCGGGGGTGCCATGACGATCGACTCGCCCGAAGGCGACTCACCAGACAGCGCAAACACTGGCCCGAGCGAGAACAAGCGGCCCGAAGCGACCGCACGCACCGACAAGCGACCCCGCGGTGCGGCCGACCGCGTGGTGCGAACTCATCGCCAAACCCGCCCGACGGTGGCGATCACGGTGTTCGCCATGGCGGCCGCGTTCGGCGCCTGGGCACTCGGCGGGTCGTCGTGGGTGGCGATCCACCTCATGGCGGCGGTCGGACTCGTCACCATCATCAGCGGCGTCTCGCTCATGTTGACGGTCACCTGGTCGGCGGCTCCCGCTCCTCCCGATGCCGCGGTTCTGGTGCAGCGGTTCTGCATTGCGATCGGAGCGGTAGCGATCATCGCCGGGCGCCATTTCGACCTCGGAGCCCCCGTTGTTGTCCCCGGTGCCGCTCTGTATCTCACGGGGTTGGCGCTCCTGGCCGCGTTGTTGGCATTGACCGTGCGGCGCGGCGTCGAGCGGCGCTACGACCCGGCGTTCATCGCGTACGTCGCCGCACTGTGCGCGGGATGCGCCGGTGTCGTGGTCGGCACCGTCATGGCCCTCGACGGGTCGACGCCCGCACGGGTCGACACCCACATCACGCTCAACGTTCTGGGCCTCGTCGGCCTCGTGGTGGTTGGGACCTTGCCGTTTTTCACCGCCACGGTCGGACGCAGCCGGATGGCACCGAAGGCCACCGCGTCGCGCATCGTGATGGTCGTCGCGTGGCAAAGCGTCGCGGTCGCCGTCATCAGTACCGCGATGTCGACTCAGCGGGCCCCGGTCGCGGCCGCGGGCCTCGCCGCCTATGGCTTCGGCCTCGTCGCAGTTCTCGCGTTGTTGCCGCGCCCCACCCGTCGGCAGTTGGAGTGGGCCGGGCCACGCCTCATCGCGATCTGGGCGGGCACGCTGTGGTGGGCGGTCGCGGTGGTGGCCTCTGCGGTCGTGGTGGGCGCCGATGGTCGCGCCACGTTCAGTCGGCAGTGGGTGTGGACGCTCGTCGTGGCCGGATACGGCCAGATCCTGTGGGGGTCGCTCGCCTACCTCATGGCGGTGCTTCGCGGTGGCGGACACCGGCTTCTCGCCGAGGGGTTTGCCGCGACGCGGTCGTGGTTGGGTTTGGTGGCGGCGAACCTCACCGGCGTCGCACTCGCGACCTCGCAGCCGAAGATCACGGCCGCGACGACCACGGTGTGGCTCGCCGACACCGCGTGGCGCGCCGCCCGAGTCGGTTTCGGCCGCCGGGCGCTAACGGGCGAGCACGGCAACCAGGAACGTTGAGGACGCATCGAACCGGCGGACATCCCACGCCGACAGGAGCAACTCCTCACCAAAGCCAGCGGCCGCAGCGTCGGCACGGAACTCCTCGAACTCGTACCCGCGATCCGCGCCGAACCCGATGACGCAGCGACCACCCTCGGCGAGGTGCGAATGCAATCGCACCAGCACATCGCGCCGGGTCGTCGGATCGAGGAAGGTCATCACATTTCCGGCGCACACGGCCAGGTCGAACTCGTGTGGAAGCCCCATCGCCTCGAGGTTGAACTCCGCGAGGTCGGCGGACACCCAGGTCGCGGCGGGGTGATCTCCCTGCGCGGCCGCGATGAGCGCCGGGTCGATGTCGACGCCGACGACCGAATGGCCGAGGGCGGCGAGGCGGCCACCGACCCGGCCCGGCCCACAGCCGGCATCGAGAATCCGCGAACCGCGCGGCACCATCGCGTCGACGAGTCTCGCCTCGCCGTCGAGGTCGTCACCCGCTGCGGCCATCGCCCGGAACCGTTCGATGTACCACTCCGAATGGCCGGGGTTCTGCTCGATCATCTGCAGCCAACGGTTCTCGCTCATGGTCTATGACCGTACCAACCGGGTCGGCCCGCAACGACCGGCCCCGGAACCGGCACCGACCGCCACCGGGTAGACTGCCGACGATGTTCGCGCACGAACCGACCCGTCGTTGCGGCCCGCGATGTGCCGATACCCGGGGTCGCGCGCTCCGGTGAAGGCTCTGATCACCGGCGCCTCCGGTTTCGTCGGACCGCACCTCGCCGCACACCTCGAAGCCTCCGGCGACGAAGTGGTCTGCACCGACCGTGCAAGTGGGGCCGACGTGTGTGACGAGGCCCAGATCGCCGACGTGTTCGCGACCCACCGGCCCGAGGTCGTGTTCCACCTCGCCGGAGACAGCGACGTCGGCGGAAGCTGGCACCACCCACGCTCCACGTTCCTCGCGAACGCCGTCGGAACGCTCAACGTGATGGAAGCGGCTCGGGCCGCCGGCGTTCGGCGGGTTGTCGCCATCGGCAGCGCCGACGTGTACGGCAAGGTGGCCGTCGACGAGTTGCCGCTCACCGAACACTCGGCGTTGCGTCCGGCAAGTCCCTATGCGGCCTCGAAGATCGCGGCCGACGCCGTCACCCAGCAGGCGTGGCTCGGACACGGGCTCGAAACGATCCGCGTGCGGGCGTTCAACCATCTCGGTCCGGGGCAGAGCGACCGGTTCGTCGCCCCGGCGATCGCCACCCGTATCGCCCGAAACGAACTCGACGCCGCAACCTCGGTGCCGGTCGGCAACCTCGAGGCCCGCCGAGACATCACCGACGTCCGCGACGTGGTTCGCGCCTACCGCCTCCTCGCCGTGAGCGGCGAACCCGGCGAGGTCTACAACGTCTGCAGCGGCACCACGGTCGCGATCGCCGAACTCGCCGAACAACTCGTCGCCATGGCCCGCCACCCCATGGAGCTCGTGGTGGACGAATCGCTGCTTCGCCCGGTCGACATCCCCGTGCTGTGCGGCGATAACACCAAATTGTGCGAGCGCACCGGCTGGGAGCCGGAGCTCTCACTCACCACCACCTTGTCCGACCTCATGGACGACTGCCGCGCCCGACTCGCGGCCTCGGTGTGATCCCCCGGTGCGGGGCCCCGACGGATCCGTGGATCGGCCCGCCATCACCACTACTGTCAAGAATCCGCTGATCGGGAGTTCCCAGCAATGACCAAGCGCGCGCTTATCACCGGTATCACGGGCCAGGACGGCTCCTATCTCGCCGAGTTCCTGCTCGACCAGGGCTATGAGGTCTTCGGCATGGTCCGGCGCTCCTCGACGGTGACCTTCGAGCGCATCGCCCACCTTCAAGACGATGTGACGATGGTGTATGCGGACCTGCTTGATCAGGCGTCGATGATCGAGGTCCTCAACAAGTACCGGCCCGATGAGGTGTACAACCTCGCGGCGCAGAGCTTCGTGCCCACCAGCTTCAGCCAGCCGGTCCTCACCGGTGAGGTCACCGCCCTCGGCGTGACCCGCCTCCTCGACGCCATCCGTCTGGTGAACCCCGACATCCGCTTCTACCAGGCCTCGAGTTCGGAGATGTTCGGCAAGGTCGTCGAGGTCCCTCAGACCGAGTCCACCCCGTTCTACCCGCGCAGCCCTTACGGCGTGGCGAAGCTGTACGGCCACTGGATCACGATCAACTACCGCGAGTCCTACGACCTGCATGCCAGCTCCGGCATCCTGTTCAACCACGAGTCGCCGCGCCGCGGCCTTGAGTTCGTGACCCGGAAGATCTCCTACGGGGTGGCCAACATCAAGCTCGGGCGCCAGTCCGAACTGCGCCTCGGCAACCTCGACGCCCAACGCGACTGGGGCTTCGCTGGCGACTACGTCAAGGCGATGTGGCTCATGATGCAACAGGACACCGCCGATGACTACGTGGTCTCGACCGGCGAAACGCACGAGGTGCGCGAGTTCTGCCAGATCGCTTTTGGCCATGCCGGGCTGAACTGGGAGGACCACGTCGTGGTCGACCCGGAGTTCTTCCGCCCCGCGGAGGTCGACCTGCTGATCGGGGATCCGACCAAGGCCCGAACCAGGCTCGGCTGGGAACCCGAGACGAGTTTCGAACAGCTCGTGACGATGATGGTCGACGCCGACATCGCCTTCCTCGAGGGCAAGCTCAAAGGCATCAGCTGAGGCCGGAGCCTCACCATCACCATGCAGATCACCACGATCGCCGGGGGGGTCGGAGCGGCGCGCATGTTGCGTGCCCTCGGCGCAACCTGGGGACCCTCGTCGCTGACCGCGATCGTCAACGTCGCCGACGACGAGCTTGTCAACGGGCTTCCCGTCTCCCCCGACATCGACTCGATCCTCTACACCCTCGCCGGGGCGAACGACGAGCAGCGCGGCTGGGGGCTCGGCGGCGAAACCTGGCAGGCGATGTCGATGCTTCGCCGCTACGCGGAGGCAAACGGGCGCAGCGATATCGGCTGGTTCAATCTCGGAGATCTCGACCTCGGCAGCCACATGTATCGGGCGGTCCGCCTCGCTGAGGGGGCGGCACTCGACGTCGTCACCGCGGAGATGGCCCGGGCGTGGGGGCTCGAGCTGCGAATCGTTCCGGTCACGAACGACCGTTTGTCCACCAAGCTCCACACCGAGGACGGTCGCCTGGACTTTCAGGAGTATTTCGTTCGAGAGCACCACGAGGTTGCGGTGACCGGGGTGGAGTTCGACGGAACCGACACCGCGACCGCGGCGCCCGGGGTTCTCGGTTCCATCGCCGGGGCCGAGGTCATCGTGATCGCACCGTCGAACCCGATCGTGTCGGTGGGCCCGGTGCTCGCCGTGCCCGGGGTTCGCGACGCGATCGAGGCCCGGCGCGAGGTTGCCGTGGCCGTGTCACCCATCATCGGGGGCAAGGCACTCAAGGGGCCCGCAGATCGCCTGCTGCGCGAGCTCGGCCACGAGTCCTCAGCGCTCGGGGTCGCCCGCATGTACGTCGACCTCGTCTCCACGATGGTGATCGACACCGTCGACGCCGATCTCGCCCCCGACATCGAGGCCCTCGGGATGACCGTGGTGGTAACCGACACGATCATGAGCGACCTCGACATCGCTCGCCGGCTCGCGCTCAGCACCGTCGAAGCGATCACCGGCACTGCATCCTCAACCCCCCACGCAGCATCGGGAGAGCCGTCATGAGCGAACTGCGAATCTTCGGCGTCGAGGGCATCGGCGAGATCACCCGTGGAACCGACCTTGCCTCCGCAATCTGCGCCGCCGTCGAGTTGTGCGACGGCGACGTGATCGTGGTGACCCAGAAGATCGTCTCGAAGGCCGAGGGAGCCATGGTCGAGGTCGACCCCGACGATCCGCTCAGCCACAAGCCGATCGTCGAACGCGAATCGCGTCGAATCCTGCGCCGCCGCGGCGAACTCATCATCTCCGAGACCAAACACGGGTTCGTCTGCGCGAACGCCGGCATCGACCTCTCCAACGTCGACCGCGGCCAGGCCGCGCTGTTGCCCGACGACCCGGACCGCTCGGCGCGGCGCATCCGCGACGCCATCCGCGGCAAGTTCGGGGTCACGGTCGGGGTGGTCGTGAGCGACACCTTCGGACGCCCGTGGCGTCGCGGGGTCACCGACGTCGCCATCGGTTCCGCCGGCATCGTCGCGGTGCTCGACCTGCGCGGCACGGTCGACGCCTACGGCCGCGAGCTCATGGTCACCGAAGTCTGCGTGGTCGACGAGTTGTGCGGTGCCGCCGACCTCGTCATGGGCAAGTCGACCGGCGTGCCCGTCGCCGTCGTCCGGGGCGTCGATCCGAGCTGGTTGGGCGACGTCGGCGGAGGTGTTCTCACCGACGTCGTTCGCTCCCCCGCCGACGACCTTTTCCGTTAGGCCCAGGCTCGCATCACGGTGCGCTCTGTTCGCCGCGGGCCCACTCGATCACCGCGCTCGTGCCGGCGTCGAGGTGGGTCCACGACTCCCAGCCCAGGTGCACCGCGGCCTTGGCTGCGCTCAACGAGATTCGGTCGAGTTCGCCGGTTCTCGCCGGAGCGTAGATCGCCGGTTCGCTCACGTCGGCCGCCGTCGCCATCGAGGTGTACAACTCGTTGACCGACACCTCGCGGCCCGTGCCGATGTTGAACAGGATTCCGTCGCCGCGGGTGGCCGCGCGCACGAACGCGTCGACCACGTCGTCGACGAAAACGAAATCTCGGGTCTGGGTCCCGTCGCCGAAGATCGTGCACGGTTCACCGGCGAGCAGTCGCCCGGCGAAGATGGACACCACCCCTGCCTCCCCGTGCGGGTCCTGGCGCGGGCCGTACACGTTGGCCAACGCCAGCGAGGTGAAGTCGAGTCCGTAGAGCGTGTTGTAGGCGACGAGATAGTCGGTGAACACCTTCTTGCTCACGCCGTAAGGCGACTCGGGCCGCTGGGGCGCAGCCTCGGTCACCGGCAGCGAGGACGGGTCCGGTTCCCCGTAGATGGTGCCGCCGCTCGAGGCGAACACGACCTTACGGGTTTCGGCGCGGCGAGCGCCCTCCAACACGTTGATGCCACCGAGAATGTTGATGGATGCATCGAGTGCGGGATCCGATACGGAGACCCGCACGTCGGCCTGCGCGGCGAGGTGAAAGATCACCTCGGGCTTGCGGCGTTCGATCAGGGTGACGACCTCGGCGTTACGAATGTCGATCTGGTGAAACGTGAGGTCGTGGTCGCGATTCGACCGGGCCTCGGCGAGATTCGACAGTTTGCCCGACGAGAGACTGTCGATGACGTCGACCGAGTGGCCCTCGGCGAGCAGTCGGTCGACGAGGGTCGACCCGATGAACCCCGCACCACCGGTCACCAACGCGCGCATTGCACTCCCTTTCCGAACGGCACATCGCCGCAGTGGATCGACCGCCGAAGTGCGATCGTCCGAGGTAAATCTACTGCCAGGTCGACGGATCCGGCACCGTCACGGCATCGATCGTCGCTGCGTCGGCGACCGTCTCGCCGTGGCCGATCACCGCCCCGCCGATCACGCGGGCTCCTGACCCGATTCTGGCTCCGGCCCCGACGATCGATCCCTCGACCACGGCGTCCGCACCGATGGTGGCCCCCGCCATGACGATGGAGTCACGAATGGTTGCCCCCGACCCGATCGACGCCCGTGGATTCACCATCGAATGCTCGACCACGGCACCGTCGGCCACGGTTGCGTCGGCCGCCACGCCGGCTTCGTTCGAGCGCGTGCCGTCGATCAGGTCGAGGCAGGCCTGGAGATAGGCGCTCGGCGTGCCGGCGTCGATCCAGTAGGTGTCATAGGCCACAGCCTTGAGGGTGCCTCGTTCCACGAGCACCGGAAACGTCTCGCGCTCGACCGACACTTTGCGGCCCTCGTCGATCAGGTCGAGCACCGACGGCTCCATCACATAGGTGCCGGCGTTGATGAGGTTGCACGGCTCGGTTCCCGGGGCCGGCTTTTCGACGAACGCGCGCACCGAACCGTCCTCGGCGGTGTCCACCACTCCGAACCGCGACGGATCCTCGACGCCGATGAGGTGCAGAGTCGCCTCGCCACCGAGGAATCGGTGCTGTTCCACGAGCCAGCGGTAGTCGAGGTCGGTGAGCACGTCGCCGTTGACGACCAGAAACGTCTCGTCGACCCCCGCATGGCGGGCGGCGAATCGGATCGCCCCGGCGGTGTCGAGCGGCTCGGGTTCGATCGCATAGTGCAGGCGCACCCCCGCACAGGTCCCGTCGGGGAATGCCTCGGTGAAACGGTCGGGAGCGAAACCCAGCGACACCACCGCCTCGGTCACTCCACCGGCGCCGAGCCGTGCGATGACACGCTCGAACATCGTGACCGAACCGATCGGAAGCATCTGCTTCGGAGTCGCCAGGGTCAACGGACGCAGGCGCGTTCCGAACCCTCCGACGAGCACGACGGCGCGCACGCTCAGTTCCCGGCGGTCGTGGTGGTTGCGTCGGCGCCGGGGTCGGCTTCGTCCGCGCCGGCGTCACCGGAGCCCTCCTGCACCGTGCCCTCGGCGTCGCCGTCAGATGCCGGCGCAATGGTCGTCGTGGCCTGGTTGCGCGGCACCGCACCGGCGTCCGGGTTGGAAAGGTTGTCCACCGCCCCGGGCAGGTCGATCGAGTCGGTGTCCTTGTCGACCAACGCGAGGGCGAACGCGGCGCCGTTCTGCTCGAATCGAACCGACGCGAAGTCGGCGTCGACCACGGTCGGCTTGGTGCGATCCGAGGCCTGCGGCGGCCAGACGAACAACTTGATGACCGTGTCGGTGCTCGCATCGTCGCCGTCGCCGCAGGTGGCTCCGGCCTTGAGCTCGGTGCCATCGGCGAAGGTGACCGAGTCGTCGGTCACCTCCATCCCCTGAGCTTCGAAGAACCGCCCAAGCGTTGCGTTGCGCCCGGCGGTCTCCTCGGAGGAAGGCCCGACGATGATCACGCCGTTACCCATGGCTTCGATGTCCGACTCGGTGGCCGGCGGCAGGAGGTTTGCCAGGTACCCGTCGCACTCGTAAGTGCCGTACGCCTGATACCAGGTGTCGCGACCCGCCCGAGGTCGCTCGCCGTCTCCGTGAATTCGCGCATCTCGAGCGAGCCACACGAGAACGCATCCGACCACGATGATCCCGGCGATCAGCGCCGGATATCCGAGCGGGCGCCGCTGCCCGACGGAACGATTCACCCCGGCGCGTTGGACGCGCTGGATCTTCTTGGACGAGGAAGGCGTAGCCATAGCGCTCCAAAGCTAGTCGAATCGCCCTCGGCGGCCGAACTTCACACCACGTCGATGTCGTGGGCGCCGCGCTGGGGTCAACTGCGGGATCGACGATCGATCAGTTCCTCAAAGAGACGTTCGTAGGCCTCAGCGACCGCCGCGGGCGACGCCCAGTTCTCCACCCACCGTCGCCCCGACGCCCCCATGTCACGCCGCTCCTCGGCGTCGTCGAGGAGCGGCTCAAGCGCCTCGCAGAACGCATCGAGGTCCTCAGGGGGAACCGATACTCCAGCGTTGGCTGCACGAATCGAACGTTCAACCTCGGTGTCGGAGTCGACCGAGGCAACACAGGGGCGCCCCGCGGCGAGGATCGAGTACATCTTCGACGGAACGCTTGAGCGCGCGAGTCCGCGTTTCAACAGCACGGTGTGGATGTCGGCGGAGGCCAGGACCTCGACCAAGCGTTCCTTGGGTTGGAGCCCGGCGAACACGATGTTGTCGAGGCCGTCCGCCGACCCGCGGACCTCGTTGAGCCCGGACCCTTCCCCGTTGACCACGAACACCACATCGCGACGATCGGCAAATCGACGCGCCGCGCCGACGAGGAGGTCGAGGCTCTGGGAGTATCCGACGTTGCCCGCATACATCACCACGGTGCGATCGCCGAGGCCGAACTCCTTGCGGTAGGTGGTCATGCGGTCGGCGGGGGCGATGCGTTCGGTGTCGACGAAGTTCGGGATCACCCGCACCCGGTCGGGGTTCCGGCGACCGATTTTGGTTCGCAGATTGTCCCGCAGGTCGTCGCTCAGCACGGTGACGGCGTCGGAGCGCAGATACAGGAACCGCTCGAGCCACCTGGCGACGGCGATCACCTTCGAATTCGTGATCGCTCCCACCTCGACCGCGACGTCGGGGAACACATCTTGGATGTTGAACACCATCGGCACACGAAACCGGCGAGCCGCCAGCCACCCGGCGATCCCAAGAATCAGCGGGGGCGACATCACCAACACCGCGTCGGGGCGTTCGCGGCGAAACATCGACACCAGGGTCGCGACCCCGGTGAACCCGCCGAAGGCGAGCGCCCGAGCCCAGATGTTGCTCTTGTTCGTCGGGAATGGGTGCAGGCGGGTGATCGAGCCCCACGGCGTCGTCTCGGTCTGGGTGAGCTTGTGGTCCCAGCCGGGTTCGATGTCGTGCTTTCGGTACCACGGCAGCGCGGTCACGATGTCGAGGCGATGCCCGCGCTCAACGAGCGCCGACGCGATCGACGTCATGACTTCGCCGGTTGGGGCGACATCGGGGGCGTAGTGGGGGCAGATGACGAGCAGCTTCACGGCACGCCGATGATAGGTCGTGACCCACTACGCTTCGCACCCATGCAGATCGTCTATCTGAGTAACCGGCCGACGGTTCTGCGAGAAACGTGGGAACACGTTCGGCGCCATATGCCCTTCGTCACGCGAGCACTCGTCATCGCCCCCGGGAATCTCACCGGCGAGTTCGGCCTTGAGGACGACGCCTCGGTGACGTTCGTCGACGAGTCCGAGATCTCCGGTCGCTCGGGTGCCGAACTCGCGGCGCTCAACCATGTCACCCGAAACGTGACCCTGCGACGTGCGGCGGTCGATGCCGGCCTCGTCGAGGACGTATTCGTGCTTTCCGACGACGACTACCGCCCGATCAAGCCCATCCGACGCGAGTTCTTCACCGACGGCGAACGCGACCGCTCGTACTACTTCGGCGACCTCGAGAGCTGGACCGGCTACGGCACCGACTTCGACGACGCCCAGCGCATCACCGGTGCGGTGCTCGCCTACCTCGGGGCGCCCCGCCTGGCTTGTGCCGTGCACCACCCGCAGATCATGCGAAGAGACCTCTGGATCGAGGCTTTCGAACTGTGGGACTCGTTGCGCGACGACAACCTGCTCTGTGAATGGGCGTGGTACTTCAACGTCAGCCGCTGGCGTCACCCGGAGCGGTTCTCGACCAACGAGGTGTACCGCACGCTGTGCTGGCCGCCGCATCTGCACGAGTTCGCGCGCCTGTATCGCCAGCCCGAGTACCAGTTCGAGAACTTCTATCCCGAGTTCTACGAACAGGGGCGGGTTTTCGAGGGGCTTCCGCGCACGGTGCCCGCCGACGATGCCACCGCCGCGCGGGTCGCCGTCGACAAGCTGGTCCGCTGGAGCGAACTGGGATTCGCGGTCGGCCGCCTCGACTTCGCGAACACGCCTGACGAGCCGTGGACCAAGGGCGACTGGAAGCGCCGCGTGGCGTTTCGCGGCCTGTGGGCCGCACGCAAGGTGTACGACTACGCGTCGCTCGAGGACCGCGCCGAGGCGAACCGAATTCACGCCGGCGACGACGCCCGCGACCGCTTCACCCCCTATGAGGGTTAAGCCGCGATGACGGCGCAGCGACCGCGCGTCGCGTTGACCCTCGAGCAGTGCTGGCACGAGGTCCCCGGGGGCACCGCACGGGCGGCGCTCGAACTCGTCGACGCTCTGCGCAGTCGCGACAACGTTGCGATGGTCGGCATCGCGGCCCGACACAACTCGCCGCCCGCCGAGGCCTACCGACCGTCGATCCCCGTCGAACACGTCGCACTCCCCCGCCTCGCCATGTACGAGTCGTGGCACTGGCTGCGCCGACCGCTCGTTGAGTCGACGACCGGGCCGGTGGATCTCGTCCACGCCACGGGGATCGCGGTGCCTCCGACGAAGGTGCCCCTCGTCGCCACCCTGCACGACCTCGCGTTCCTCCACCTCCCCGAGATGTACACGCGCCGGGGCAACGCGTTCTTCCGGCGCGCCCTCGAACTCACGCGGCGACACGCCGCCATCGTGTGCTGCTCGTCGCTGGCGACCCTCGAAGACTGCGCGGAGGCCGGCATCGACCGCTCACGACTGCGCCACGTGCCCCTCGGGGTGGACATTCGTCCCGTCACCGACGACGACCGCCAACGGGTCCGGCGCCGGTACGGACTTGAGCGGCCATTCGTGTTGTGGACCGGAACCCGCGAGCCGCGCAAGAACCTGGCACGACTCCTCGACGCGTTCGCCCGGGCCGACACCGGCGACGCCGAACTCGTGCTCGTCGGGCCGAGCGGATGGCACAGCGATCAGACCGGCCTGGACGCACCGCAGCCCAAGAACGTGCGCACCCTCGGCTTCGTTCCCCGCGACGATCTCGACGCCCTCTATTCGTGTGCCGAGATCTTCTGCTTCCCGAGCCTGCTCGAGGGCTTCGGGCTTCCGGTCGTCGAGGCGATGGGGCACGGCACCGCGGTCATCACGAGCCTCGCCACGTCGACCGAGGAGGTGGCCGGCGACGCCGGTGTGCTGATCGACCCGCTCGACGTCGATGCCCTGGCGTCAGCGATTGAGTCGCTACTCGCGGATGATGAGCGTCGGGCTCGACTGGGTGCCGCCGGGTGGGAACGGGCAATGGGCTACACCTGGGACCGGTGCGCTGAGCTGACCGAGGCGGTATACGCCGAGGCCCTCGGCCGTTAACGGCCGGCGCTCGTCCCCGCTGCGGCGTGTTCGAGCACCTGCACCACCTCGTCGGCGAATCGATCCCGGCGGAAGAGCTCGGCCCGGTCACGGTTATGGCGAGCGATCGCCGCGGACCCGGAGGGGTCATCGAGCAGCGACCGTAACGCATCGGCGAGTGATGTTCCGATCTGTTGCGGGGTGTCACCGACCAGCAGCGGCCCATTGCGCCCGACGACAAAGACATCCGAGATCCCGGCGTGATCGGTCGCCGCAACCACCGAGCCGCTCGCGTACGCCTCCAGGATGGCGAGCGGCTGACCCTCCCACGGATATCGCGTCGGCACGGCGACGACCGCCGCGCGTCGCAGCGTCTCCGCACGCGCCGTGTCGTCGAGTTCACCGACGTAGGTGAGGTTCGCCAGCGCATCGGCAGCGCTCACGACGGCGTCGAGATCGCTCGGGTCGGGAGCGCCGCCCGCGATCACGAACCGCACGCGGTCGTCGCCCTCAGCGGCGAACCGGTGGGCCGCGTCGATGACGGCCGGGTATCCCTTCGATGCGAACAACGATGACAAGTACAACACGGTGATCGGCTCGGCCTCGACCGGCCGGTCGTTCACCTGCTGCCAACGCTGCGGTGGGACCGCCGGATCGACAAAGAGCTCGTCCGCGGCGAAGTTCACCACCTCCACCACGCGCTCCTCATCGACCACCCTCGAGAGCTGCCCACGAAGGCTCGGGCCCAGCACAATGACCGCCCCGACCGAACCGAACCACCGGCGGGTCAACGGGGCCCACCGGCCGTTCAGCACATGTGCGAATCCACCACCGTGCAGGTGCAGGACCGCGCGTCTGCGCTTGGCGGCACCCATCGCGCCGAGCAACAACAGGTCCTTCGCGTGTCCGACCACGGTCTGAGACGGCGACAGATAGATGGTGTCGGCGTCGCTGCGCCGGACGCGCACTGCAGCAACGAGGGTCCGCCACACCTGACGAGCGGTTGCGCCGAGATGACGCAACGAACCGACCCCCTGGCGAAGCTCGCCTTTGCTCGTGGCGATGACCTCGACGTCATGGCTGGTGTTCAAGCGCTCAAGCACCGCCAGGTCGCACAGACTCTGGCCGGTCCGGGGCGGAGGAAGCGGGGCCAAGAACGCGACTCGCATCGGCGGGCGACGCTACCACGAGGCTCGGCGATCACCGATCGGGGCGCCATGGGCGAGGACCAGTCCGGCAGGATCCCCGCGGTGAGGAACAGCGAGTAGCGTTGGCACGCGATGAGCAGCGACACCGCACAGTTCTGGAGTGGCCGCCGAGTCGTGATCACCGGCGGAAACGGTTTCCTCGGAAATGCCGTCGTGGCTCGGCTTCGCAACGTCGGCGCAACCGACATTTTCTGCCCCGACAGCGATGAGTTCGACCTGACGAGCCCCTCGGCCGCCGACCGCATGATCGAACACCTTCGCCCCGATGTTCTCATCCACCTCGCCGCTCGTGTCGGCGGGATCGGGGCCAACCGAGAACGCCCAGCCGATCTCTACCTTGAGAACCTGCTGATGGGCACCTACGTCATCGACTCCACCCGTCGATTGGCGGTGCCCAAGACCGTCGTCATCGGCACGATCTGCTCCTACCCCAAGTTCACACCGGTGCCGTTCAACGAGACCTCGTTGTGGACGGGTTACCCCGAGGAGACGAACGCCCCCTACGGCATCGCCAAGCTCGTGCAACTCGTGCAGCTCCAGGCGAACCGGGCGCAGTACGGACAGTCCGGGATCTACCTGATGCCGACCAACTTGTACGGACCCGGCGACAAGTTCAATCCGGCGGTGAGCCACGTCATCCCCGCCCTCATCAAGAAATGCGTCGACGCGAAGGAATCGGGGCAGGGCCACATCGAGGTCTGGGGAACCGGTTCCGCTAGCCGGGAGTTCCTCTATGTCGACGACGCCGCCCGGGGCATCGTGATGGCCGCCGAGCGCTACGACGGCGAGGAGCCGGTGAACCTCGGCACCGACGAGGAACGCCCCATCAAAGAACTCGTGCCGATGATCGCCGAGTTCACCGGGTTCGAGGGCGAGATTCGCTGGGACGCCACCAAGCCCGACGGGCAGCCGCGCCGCGGCGTCGACACCTCCCGGGCACGCGAGTTGTTCGGCTTCGAGGCCGAGGTTGGATTCGAGGAAGGCCTCCGGACCACGATCGAGTGGTACCTGGCCAACCGCGACGAGGCCGAGCGACGCGTCTGATTCTCTCTCCCCCCCCCGGGCGCGGTTGGGTTTCACTGTCGGGGGTCGCGTTTAGTATCAAACGCATGTTCGAGGGCTTCGACAGCGAACTGAACAACCTGGGTTCCGGGATCGACGATGTTGCGGTCCTGTTCGAGCTGCAACGGCGTTTGGATCTGCACATGATCGACGTGTTGGGCGAGTTGGATGCTGTTGGGATGACCGACATCGTCGAAGGCCTGTCCGCCAAAGCGTGGGTGTCGAAGACGGCTCGTTGTTCCGGTGTGACCGCGGCCCGACGTGTTTCGGTGGCTCGGGCGGTGCGGCGCCGGTATCGGCCCGAGGTGTTGGACCGGCTCCGTTCCGGTGTTGCGGGGTTTGACCATCTGGTCGTGATCGGACGGTGGTCGAACCGCGGATCGAACCCACCTGGTCCGACAACGCCGGACCCATGTTGGATTTGGCCGAACATTTGACGTTCGCGAAATGGGAAAAGATCATCGCCGCGCTGGCACGCCTCGTCGACACCGACGGCACCGAACCCGCCCCACCAGCCGAAAAGTCCTGGCTCGACCTACGCGACATCCACGGCCCCGACGGTGTCATCGGCGTAGAAATCGTCGGAGAGTTCTTCGGCGACTACGCCGAAGTTGTACGCCAAGCCATCAACGACGCCACCAACCGTCACCGCAAACAGGTCCGCAACGACGCCGAACAATTCGACCGGTCACCGACAACATCAGAATCCCAACTACGGGCGAAAGCGTTGATGGACCTGTGCCGGTTCGGCACCCAGTTCACCCTGTCGGGTAACTACCGGCCAGGAACCGCAGAAGTCACCATCATCTTGCAGGCCGACGAACACGGCCAACCACGCGCGTATTCGCCTACGGGTGATCCACTCACCGCGGACGTGATCGAACGGATGATGTGTGACCCAGAACTACGCGCTGTCCTGTTGGACTCGTTGGGCCAACCGTTGGATGTCGGCCATAGCGTCCGGTTAGCGACCGACGCTCAACGCGCCGCACTCGCAGCGCGTGACGGGGGGTGTTGTTTCCCCGGCTGTGATGCTCCCGCACAACAAACCGAAGCCCACCACGTTCGACATCACCGCAACGGCGGTGCCACCGCAGTGACCAACCTGGCCTGTCTGTGCCGACACCACCACGGACTGGTGCACCGCGTCGGCTGGGCCATGCACATCACCACCGACGGCTGGACCCTCTACACCCACCCCTGCGGCATCACCATCTGGGGGCAACAACACGGGGTACAACGCCAAGGCCCCATCCCCTCTGAGTTGGACACCGAACCCGAACCACCGATTCGGCCCAAAGTGAAAGTCCGCGGCGGAACCGTCGATTTGGGCGACGCTATCGCCACGATCCGGCGCCGTTACGACCGCATGGCCGCCAACCCCGACACCCGCATGTACCGACCCCACGACGCCCGCCGGTCAAGCACAGGCCGAAACTCGGGCCGGAGCAGCCGAACCGGCGGAGCGACGAGGTCCGGGCGCCCCACAGTCGGGCAACTCTCACTCACCCCGACCAAACCACCCCAACCACCGATACGCCAATGAACGGATGAGAACGTTCCCGGAATCGCCCGCAGTGCCGCTTTGCCGGTAGCCCCATCCGGGGCACCTTGACGCGCACCGGCCCGCTGGTGCCGGTTCACACGATGAACTGATCGCCCGGGGTGATGTCGTGGCCGGCGGCCTGCAACGATGCGAACCACTCGATTGTCGCGGTCAACCCGTCGCGAAGTGAGGTCGTCGGTTCCCAATCCAGCTCCGACTTGGCGAGCGAGGTGTCGGCTCTTCGTTGGGTCGGATCGTCCTCGGGCAGCGGCTCGAAGACCAGTTCGGATTTGGCTCCCGTCAGTTCCAGCACCAGCGAGGCGAGTTCGAGCATGGTGAACTCGAAATGACTTCCGATGTTCATCGGGCCGGGGTGACCGCTGTCGAGGAACCGGATCGTTCCGTCCACCGTGTCATCGACGTACCCGAAGCTGCGGGTCTGACTGCCGTCGCCGTAAATCGTGATCGGACGCCCGAGCAGCGCCTGCACGATGAAGTTCGACACCACGCGACCGTCCCCGGCGCGCATGCGCGGACCATAGGTGTTGAAGTACCGCACGATCGCCGTGTCGACGCCGTGGATGCGCCGATACGCGGCGGTGACGGTCTCAGCGAAACGCTTCGACTCGTCGTACACACTGCGCGGACCGATCGGGTTGACGTTGCCCCAGTAGCTCTCCGGCTGAGGGTGCACCGTCGGGTCACCGTAGATCTCCGAGGTGGAGGCGACCATGAACCGGGCGCCATTGGCCCGCGCCAGTTCAAGGGTGTGAAACGTGCCGTTCGAACCGACCTGCATCGTGCCGAACGGATCGCCGAGGTAATCGCGAGGCGACGCCGGCGACGCGAAGTGCATCACCGCGTCGACCCGACCGTCCACCTTGAACGGCAGCGAGGCATCGGCCTCGATGAACTCGAAGCCCTCGCGTTGGGACAGGGCCTCGATGTTCGACCGCTGCCCACTCGAGAGGTTGTCGACGCAGACCACCTCGTCACCGCGGTTGAGCAGGTGGCTGGACAGGTGATATCCGAGGAATCCGGCTCCCCCGGTCAACACAACGCGCATCTTGTCTCCGTTGCGCGACCGCCTATCGGCGGCCGATGCCTTCGTAGTCGAATCCCGCCTGACGAGCCCGCGAGCGGTCGAGCAGGTTACGCGTATCGACGATCTTGCGGACCGCCATCGCCGCAGCGACGTCGTCGAGATCGACCCACTTGAACTCATCCCACTCGGTCAAGACGACGAGAACCTCCGCCCCCTTGACGGTGTCGAGCGGGTCGGACACCACCGGGATTCCCTCAATATCGAGGCGGATGGCGGGATCGTAGGCCGTGACGTTGGCACCCAGATCCTGAAGCCGCTTGATGACCTCGATCGCCGGGGACATGCGGGTGTCGTCGGTGCGGGCCTTGAACGTCAGACCCCACGCGGCGATGCTCTTGCCCGAGACGTCGCCTCCACATGCGGCGACCACCTTGCGCACGACCCGGTCGAACTGCTCTTCGTTCACCTCGACAACGCCCTTGAGCATGCGGAAGTCGTATCCAGCGGTCTCCGCGATGTGAATGAGCGCGAGGGTGTCCTTCGGAAAGCACGACCCACCCCAGCCGGGGCCCGGGTTCAGGAACTGATGACCGATGCGCTTGTCGTAGCCCATGCCGAGCACGACGTCGGCGACGTCGGCACCGACCGCCTCGCAGACAGCGGCCACCGCGTTGACGAAACTGATCTTGGTGGCGAGGAAGGCATTGGAGGCGTACTTGATCGTCTCCGCGGAGGGCGGGTCGGTCACCATGATCGGCGCCGTCAACCCGATGTAGAGACCAGCCATGCGAATCGCTGCCGACTGGTCGTTGGCCCCGATCACCACTCGATCGGGGTTCAAGAAGTCGTGCACCGCCGAGCCTTCACGAAGGAACTCCGGGTTGGACACGACATGCACGTCGCCGCGTTGCAACGCCCGCTCGACCACGCGGGTCGAACCGACCGGCACCGTCGACTTGTTGATCACGATGGCGTCGGGTTGCAGCGCCGGACCGATCTCGCGCGCGGCCGCCTCGATGTAGGACAGGTCGGCGGATCCGTCGTCGGCTTGTGGGGTCGGGACGCACAGGTAGACGAATTCTCGGTCGCCGACGGCATTGGTGGCACCGAGCACGAACCGCAGGCGGCCCGATCGCACCCCTTCCTTGACCAGGTTCGGCAGGCCGTCCTCGAGGATCGGGATCTCACCGGCGTTGAGTGCGTCGACCTTGGCCTGATCGATGTCGGCACAGACGACGTCATGGCCCATCGAGGCAAGGCACGCTCCCGTCGTCAACCCGACGTATCCGGTGCCGATCACCGCAATGCGGCTCCCTGCGCCCACTCTCGACTCTGTTCCGACATGCACTGCGCCCACTGGGCTCCTCCCACAACAACCCGGTCGGGTTTACCGACATGACGCTGCCATCGCAGCATCGAACGGGATCATACCGACCGTTGCCGGTTCCGATTCATCTTGGTCAAGGCTAGAGGTGGTCGTCGTATTTCCGACCACCGTCTCCGCCACCGACGTTGTAGTTGCCGACGCGTCGGTCGTCGATGGGTGATTACCCGCCTGGCTGGTCCTCATGGTGGTCGTCGTGGTCGTCGTGGTCGTCGTGGTCGGCACGACGATCTCCGCCGCTTGACGAACCATGTCGGTCGGCAGCGGCTCGGGACGAAGCGACGGTTCGCTGTTGAGTCTCGGGATGAACTCGAGACGCCGCCCAGGAAGGTCCTCGTCCAACACGAACTCGATCTCGCGGGCCGGGTCCAGGTCGAGATGGGCCGCCAACACCGCTGCCGCTTCCGCTCCGTCGGCCCCGTAGCGAATCGTGTCCTTCTTGGCGGTGGTCGACCCGTTGAAGGCCTTGGCGCTCTCCGCCGTCGCGTCGAAACCCGCTCCGTCGAGCGCTGAAACCAAGCCGTCGGCGGCTTCGAAGGAATCGGGCACCGACACGATCACATCGCTAGCCCTCACCTCACCCTCGGCCGGCACGCCGCGGAAGAAGCGCAACAGGTCGGCCGCTTCATCCCACTGCACGCTCTCGGCCGACGCTCCGCCCTTGTTCGTTGAACTCGTCGGCAAACGATGCGTTGCGAGCTGGTCGACCGGGAACTCCCGGAAGGTCTGGATGAGATCGACGACCCAGTCTGCGTTGATCGTGTCATCGGTGGTCACCGACCCGATCGCCGCATTCACGAGCTTGTACGCGGTGATCGGGTTTCGAATCCCACGCTCGATGGCCGACTGGGCCGTCTGCTTGATCAGGTCCTGCTGTCGGGCGATCCGGCCGTAATCCACCGTGGTGTCGTGCTTCCACTTCCCGCCCTTGGTGTAGGTGTCGCTGTCCTGCCACCACAGGTCGCGGGTTCGGGCGTACGCCAAGGCCTGTTCGGGGTCGAGGGTGATGCAGCCGGTCTCGGGCAGCCACAGGCTCGTCTTGGGGTCCTTGATCGGGTACTTGTTGTAGACGCGAATGCCACCAAGTGCCCGGTACACCTCCTTGAAACCGCCGAGGTCGACTTCGACGTAGTTGTCGATCGAGATCCCGAAGCTGTGGCGGATCGTGGCGATCAGTTGCTTCGGGCCTTCGGTGCGGTTGAGGGCACCGTTGATCTTGGTGCTCGACCAGTTCGGAGCGACCGGAACCCAGGTGTCTCGCGGGATCGACAGGATCGCGGCGGTCTTGGCCACCGGGTCGACCCGCAGGATCATGATCGTGTCGGCGAGATGCTCGGAACCACGACCCTTCTTCGTGGGGTCGTCGTCATCGAGCCCCGACGAATCGTCGGTGCCCACCATCAAGATGTTGCGCACTTCGGTATCGGAGATCCGGGCGTTCGCGATCGAGTCGATGTGATACACGGGGACTTCGGCAGCTTTGGCCCGCGCCACATGAAATGCTCCGGCCGCTGCCAGGCAGGCGAGTGCCAGCAGCGAGTTGAACGCGATGAGGAGGCGTTGACCCCAACTGCGACGTCCGCGACGTCGACGGCGGTTACCCATGGTGGGCGATCCTACCCGTGGCTATGGCGTCACCTGAGGCTGGCACCTGAGAACGCCGCGCACCGACTGACGCTTCCACGGCTGCCCTAGTGTCGGGGCGGTGGCCAAGCGTTTCGACCCCGCACCCGTCGCCGTTGTCGGCGACCGTTTGTGCTCCGAACTCGCCGATGTCACCTCCGACTTCACCGCACTCGATTCCAGCGGCTTTTGGGCAGTGGTCATCCCCTACGACGGCGAGGCGGTCTGCGCACGGTTCGCGACGGTGCGCCCCGCTGTGCCCTGGGCCGGGGCACCGTGGCGCGGACCGGCGCTCGACTCATGGCACAGCAGCCTCGACCGCGACGGGTTCGTGGCCGGAGTCCGCTCCATCCGCGAGTCCATCGCTGCGGGCGACGTCTACCAGGTGAACCTCACCCGCCGACTTCGTGCCCGCCTCACCGACCCTGAGCACCAACGCATCGAGGCACTCGGCGCCGCGCTGGCGCTGGGAAACCCGGCCCCATTCAGCGCGGTCGTGTCGCTGCCCGACCACGACATTGCGGTGGCGTCGGCCTCTCCCGAGCTCTTTCTCGCCCGCGACGGCGACGTCGTGCGCTCGTCGCCGATCAAAGGTACGGCGCCGACCCCGGAGGAGTTCCTCGACAAGGACCGCGCCGAGAACGTCATGATCGTCGACCTCGTGCGCAACGACCTCGGCATGGTGTGCGACTGGGGAACGGTGACGGTGCCGTCCCTGCTGGCGACCGAAGAGCATCCGGGGCTGTTCCACCTGGTGTCGACCGTTGAAGGACGCCTCCGTTCCGGCCTCGGATGGGCCGATGCCATCGGCGCGACGTTTCCCCCGGGATCTGTCACGGGTGCACCCAAGATCAGCGCGTGTTCGATCATCGATCGGCTGGAACCCGACTCGCGCGGCGTGTACTGCGGTGCCATCGGCTGGGTCGATGCGGACTCCCGCCGAGGCGCACTGAACGTCGCTATCCGGACCTTCTGGATCGAGGGCGACGAGTTGAACTTCGGCACCGGCGGCGGAATCACGTGGGGATCCGACCCGACCGGCGAATGGAACGAAACCGAACTCAAGGCGAGACGACTCCTCGGGGTCGCCTCGGCGACGACCTCACGAGGAGACACCACATGAGCAACCCGACCAACCCGAGCGTCTGGATCGACGGCCACCTCGTGTCGGCCGACGCCGCGCGCGTGCCCTACGACGACCACGGCATCACCGTCGGCGACGGCGTTTTCGAGACCATCAAGCTGACCGACTCCGGGCCGTTCGCGTTGTCCCGCCACCTTGAGCGACTCCGCCGTTCGGCCGACGCCATGAAAATTCCCGCCCCGTCCGATGAGGTGGTTCGCGCCGCGATCGCCGAGGTGGTCGCCACCCACGAGGGCGACGGGTTCCTGCGCGTCACGCTGACAGCCGGACCGGGACCGTTGGGGTCGAACCGCGACGAGCTCACGCCTCGACTGATCGTCGCCGTGCGACCCGGCGAAGTCCGCGTCGCCCCGACGACGGTGGTGCTCGTGGGCTACACCCGCAACGAGCGGGGCGCCCTCGCCGGGGTGAAGTCCACCTCGTATGGGGAAAACGTCGTGGCGCTTGCGGCCGCCGCCGAGTCGGGCGCCTCGGAGGCACTGTTCGCCAACACGGTCGGAGATCTGTGCGAGGGCACCGGTTCGAACGTGTTCGTCGGCTTCGGCGACCGACTCGTCACCCCACCGCTGCACTCGGGGTGCCTCGACGGCATCACGCGGGCGCTGCTCCTCGAAGCCGGGGTCGGCACCGAGCAGGACATCCCGGTCAATTCCCTCGGCGACGCGACCGAGATGTTCCTGGTATCGACCGCACGAGAGGTGCAGCCCGTGACCGCGATGGGCGACCTGGTGCTCCCCCTCGCGCCGGGCCCCTTGACGACGCGAGCGCGCGAGGTGTGGCTGGAGCGCGTCGCCGAGCGCCTCGACCCCTGACGGTCCTGCCGCCTCAGATGGGCCGTAGGTGCACCACGTCGCCCACCGACACGGTCACCGGACCCGTCGCGGTCTCGACAACGAGTTCCCCGTCGGGGCCGACTGCGACGGCCGTGCCTTCCAACAATCCGTTTGGTTGCTCGATTCGAACACGCCGACCCAACGTCGCCGAGCGGGCGCTCACCGCATCGCGCAACCCAACCCGTCCGTCGGGACCTGCCGCTGCGTCGAGGTGCATGGCGGTGCGTCGGATCAGCTCGATCACCACGTCGGTTCGATCGACGTCATGGCCCGCGAGGTGATTCAGCGCCGTTGCCGTATCACTCAGTTCGGCGGGCATCTCGGGCCAGTTCACGTTGATGCCGATGCCGACGACGACCGCATCGACACGCCCGTCCACGACGACCGCCTCGGCAAGTATTCCCGACAGCTTGCGGTCGTCATGGGTCCCGGTCGATGCCGCAGCGGCCACGAGGTCATTGGGCCACTTGATCCCGACCCGCCAGCCGACCACGTGTTCAATCGCCTCCGCAGCCGCCAACCCAACCGCGGCCGTCGCCAGGTGGGGACTCGAGGTCTCCGGGGCGGGACGAACGAGTACCGAACACAGAATCGACGCACCGGCACCCGCGCTCCAGTCGCGACCCAGGCGGCCGCGACCCGCCGTTTGGAATTCGGCGCCGAGCACCTGCTCGCCTTCCCCGCGCCGTGCCGCGTCGAGGAGGTCGGCGTTGGTCGAACCCGTCTCGCCGACCCAGGTAATCCGGGAAAATCGGGTCCCGGCAAGCGCTGATGTGGCACGCGTGAGGTCCATTCGGCCACGATAGAGCGTGTTTTCCAAAGTCCTGATCGCAAACCGTGGTGAGATCGCCGTCCGAGTCATTCGGGCATGCAAGGAACTGGGCATCTCCACCGTCGCCGTCTACTCCGACCTCGACCGGGACGCGCTGCACGTGCGACTCGCCGATGAGGCCTATGCCCTCGGCGGGCAGACCGCCGCCGAGAGCTACATCAATACCGACAAGTTGCTCGAGGTCATCAAGCAATCCGGTGCCGAGGCCGTGCACCCCGGCTATGGCTTCTTTTCCGAGAACAGCGACTTCGCCAAGGCCATCACCGAGATGGGCGTGAAGTTCATCGGGCCGCGCCCCGAGGCGATCGACGTCATGGGCGACAAGATCTCCGCACGCCTCGCCGCGGAGAAGGTAGGCGTGTTCGGCGTTCCGGGCACCACCGACATCCTCACCGACCCGCAAAAGATCATCGACTTCGGCAACGAACACGGCTTCCCTGTCGCCATCAAGGCGGCGTATGGGGGCGGCGGTCGCGGCATGAAGGTCGTCAACTCGGCCGACGAGGCCGCCGACGCACTCGAGTCAGCCCAACGTGAAGCCCTCGCGTATTTCGGCCGCGACGAGTGCTACATGGAGCGCTACCTCACCAAGCCGCGCCACGTCGAGGTCCAGATCCTCGCCGACGAACACGGCAACTGCGTGTATCTCGGCACCCGCGACTGCTCGGCCCAGCGGCGTCACCAGAAGCTCATCGAAGAAGCGCCGGCCGCGAACATCCCCGCCGAGATCATCACCCAGATGGGCGAGGCGGCGGTGGCCGTCGCCAAGGGCTGCGACTACGTCAACGCCGGCACCGTCGAGTTCCTCTACGAGGATGGCGGCTTCTTCTACCTCGAGATGAACACGCGCCTGCAGGTCGAACACTGCGTCTCCGAAGAGGTCACCAGCAAGGACCTCGTGGAATTGCAGCTGCGTGTCGCATCGGGCGAGCCGCTGCCGTTCACCCAGGACGACATCGAGATCCACGGCCACGCCATCGAGGTGCGCATCAACGCCGAGAACGTCGCCGAGGGCAAGTTCCTGCCCTCCCCCGGCAAGATCGACAAGCTCCGAGTTCCCTCCGGCATCGGCGTGCGGTGGGACGGTGGCTACGAAGAAGGCGACGAGATCTCGCAGTACTACGACAACCTCGCCGGCAAGCTGGTCGTGTGGGCCAAGGATCGCCAGACCGCGATCAACCGCACGATCCGCGCGCTCGAGGAGTTCGTCATCGAGGGCGTGGCGACGACCATTCCCGCCGACCTCGCCATCTTGAAGGCCCCCGAATTTCAGGCATTCGAACACTCCACCAAGTGGGTGGAAAGCGGGCTCGACCTCACGGGCGTCGGCGTCGATCCGGTCGCGGCCTCCGACGAGGACGACGAGCCGAAGGTTCGCCGCACGGTCGACGTCGAGGTGAACGGCAAGCGATTCTCCGTCGCCATGTACCTTCCCGAAGGTGCCGGCCTCGGCGGGGGCGCAGGAGCCGGTGGTGGCGCCAAGAAGAAGAAGGCCAAGCGCGGTTCCGGCGCAGCGGCCGGCCCGGCGAAGGGGTCCGGGACGCTCGTGGCGCCGATGCAAGGCACGATCGTCAAGGTCGTCGCCGCCGTGGGCGACACGGTGACCGAGGGCGACACGATCTGCGTGCTCGAGGCGATGAAGATGGAAAACGCCATCGTCGCCGACAAGGACGGCACGATTGCGACGCTCAGTGTCGAGGCCGGTCAGGCGGTCGGCTCGGGCGACGTGCTGGCGGTCATCGAGTAGTCACGCTGCCGCCGGGTCAGTCGTACAGCACGATCGACCCGGCGGCGCGATCGTGCAGGCCGCGTCGCTGCGGGTCATAGAAGACCCGGGCGTACACGACGGGCTGCCACACGATCCACAAGCCGCCGAAGGGCAACCCCAGGGCGAGAATCCCGCCCAGTGCCGGAACGATCGCGCGCATGAGCGAGCGGCTGATATCCACCCGTCCGCCGTCGACCATGCGCACGACCCGGATACCGAACAACGCCTTGCCGAACGTCCGACCAGTGGCGGCCACCGACACGAAGTCGTAGAGGACGGGCACGAACGCGCTCACCATCTGCACCCACAGCGGCACACTTGCCATTATCGCGACCACGTCGCCGTCGCCCCAGTCGACGAACACCGCCGACAGCACCGCCCCCGGGATCCCCTGAATCAACAGGTCGAAGATCTTGGCTCCGACGCGCACCGCCAAGGTCGGCACCGTTCCCGCTGCGGGGTCGGCGAAACTCCCGATTGGGCGCGTGCGTTCCGGATGCGGCGGATCTGGCGGGAACATGGGTACCGCAGGCTACTCGGCGGCCTCCATCAGGGCTTCCGCGAGGGCCGGATGGACCAGCAGGCTTTCGGCGATGTCGTTGACCCGAAGCCCGGCATTGACCGCCACCGCGATGACCGAGATGAGCTCCGCCGCGTGACGCCCGACGATCGAGCCCCCCAGCACCACGCCCGTCGCCGGGTCGCTGACCAGCTTGACGAACCCGCGGCTGTCGTTGTTGATGAGGGCCTTCGCGGTGGTGGCGAACGGCACCTTGGTGACCCGCACCTTGCGTCCCTCGGCGAACGCGTCCGCTTCGGCGAGGCCGACGTCCGCGATCTCCGGGTCGGTGAAGATCGCGGAGGCCGCCTTGTCGTAGTCGAGATGGCGATGCGACACGATGTGCATGCCCATGACGTGTTCGGCGATCTTTCGCCCCTGCATCGAGGCCACCGAACTGAGCGGCAGCTTGCCGGAGAGGTCGCCGGCAACGTAGATGTGCGGCAACGAGGTGCGCAGGTGGTGATCCACCGTAGTGACGTACCCGCCGTCCATCTCGACGCCGACCTCCGCCAGGCCGAGGCCCTCGGAATTGGGAATCGACCCGATGGCCAGTAACGCATGACTGCCGGCCGCGATCCGACCGTCGTCGCAGATCACGCTGACCCCCGAGTCGTTGCGTTCGATGCCGACCGCTCGGGCGCCCTTGAGCAGTTTGACCCCGCGGCTGACGAAGTCCTCCTCGAGCACCGCCGCCACCTCGGGATCCTTCTGCGGCAGCACCTGATTGCGACTGACCACGAGCGTGACCTTGGACCCGAGCGACAAGAACATGTGCACGAACTCCACGCCGGTCACCCCGGAGCCGATCACGACCAGATGTTCGGGGATCTCCCGGGGCGGGTAGGCGTCTCGTGTGGTGAGAATCCGATCACCATCGGGCTGGGCGAACTCGGGGATCCGTGGGCGCGATCCGGTGGACACCAAGATGGCGTCGGCCTCGATCTCCTCCACCGCCCCATCGACGGTGTGCGCTTCGACCCGGTGCTCGCCCACGAGTCGTCCGGTGCCCATGATGATGCGAACACCCTGGCTTTCAAGCAGCTGACGACCGGAACGTTCGAGGGTGGCGGTGATGGTGGAGATGCGGGTCTTGAGCGCGGCCAGATCGACGTGGCCCTGCGCCGGCTGCAGCCCCATCGACTCGGCCTTGGCCAGTTCTCCCACCGCACCTCCGGTGGCGATCATCGCCTTCGACGGCACGCAGTCCCACAGATTCGCGGCGCCGCCGATCACGTCGCGTTCGATCAGCGTGACCTTGGCGCCCAGGCGGGCCGCCACCGTCGCCGCCTGCACCCCCGCAGGCCCACCACCGATGATCACAAAGCGCAGCGTCATGGGGCCAAGGCTACCGGCGGCACCGCACCGCGAGATCACCCCTCGGGCGCCCTGGCGTCGCCAGGAGGTCCGAGCGCGAAACCCCACGGCTGCTAACGTTTCGGTGTGCTCTCCGCCCGAACGTCTGCTCGTCGTCTGCCGGAGCCACCCTCCCATGACCGATGACCAGCGACGAGCGCTGCCGGTTCCTCCTCCAACGCGTCGGGACCGGATACGGGAGGCGATGAACGAACGGCTCCCCGAAGGGACGATGGCGCGACGATGCGCTGAACGCGCGCTCACAGCGCTGCGCGCTGCCCGCTCGCTCGTTCCGCTGCGCTACGGCGGCACCCGTCGAAAGCCCGAGCGGGAGTACCCCTACGCTCAATGGTTGGACTCACGGCGCAGCGCTCCCCGACCGGCATCCTCGCGCCCGGCCGAACGGGGATCGGTGCTCGTTGTCGCCTTCGTGCAACCCGATACGTCGGCGACATCGCTCGAGCGCACCGCCGCATCGGTGCGATCACAGCACGGCGCGGTAGCCCGCCTCGAGGTTGTGGACGCCGACGCCGTCGAGTGGTCGCCGTCGTCATGCGGTGCCGACCTCGAGACCTTCGTCATCATCGTGCGCGCCGGCGACGTCATCGAGGCGGACACGGCTCGCAGGGTTCTCGATGCGTGGTGGCGACGCCCCGACGTCGAACTCGTCAGCTGGGACGACGATCTCGGCGCAACCTCGCCGAGGTTCCGAGACGGCTGGGCCCCCGACACTCTGCTGTGTTTCAACACGCTGGGACGCTCGTTCGCGCTGCGCGCCGACATGTTCACGCGCTCCGGCGGCTTCCACCCGACCGACGGCGACGCCGCGTGGTGGGACCTTGTCCTGCGCTCCGATCTCGACGACTCGCGGGTCGAACACATTCCTGATGTTCTGGGCCACCTGGCCGTTCGCCCGCTCGATGCCCCCGACGGGGCAGACGCCTTCATCAATCACTGGCTCGAACGCCACGGGTGGCCGGCCAAGGCGGTGCACCGTCAAACCCACATCGACCTCGAGTGGACGCTGGATTCGCCACCGTCGGTGTCGATCATCGTCCCGTCGCGCTGCAACCGACCCATGTTGGAGCGACTGCTGCCCAGCCTCGAAGCGACCGACTACCCCAACTTCGACGTCGTGATCGTGGACAACTCCGGCCACAGCGAGGAAAAGGCCTCGTGGTACCGCGACCACACGGGCACCCTCGACCTCCGCGTCATGTGGTGGACCGAGGAACCGTTCAACTACTCGGCCGTCAACAACGCCGGCGCAGCGGCGACCACCGGCGCTGTGCTCGTCTTCCTCAACGACGACACCGAGGCGCTGTCACACGACTGGCTGACCAACCTCGTCGGCTGGGCAACCCGGGACGGCGTCGGTGTCGTCGGGGCTCAACTTCTCTTCGAGGACGGCACTCTTCAGCACGCAGGGGTCCGCCTGTCGCATCACGGCATGGCGGATCACTATTTCTTGAAACTCGCCCCAGGCACCGAAACGGTCGCCGGACCGGCCGGATTCACCCGCACCGTCTCCGCCGTCACCGGAGCGTGCGCGGCGCTCGAACGTCGGCTTTTCGACGAGATCGGAGGCTTCGACGAACGTCTCGTGCTGACCGGGAACGACGTCGAACTCTCCATCGACGCGCTGCGCAGCGGCGCGCGCAACGTACTCACCTCGGGGGCCCGCCTGCGCCACTTTGAGTCGGTAACCCGAGGCAACACCACCGTGTGGGACGACACGTTTCGCAGCTACTGGCGCTTTCGACACTGGATCGCAGCGGGAGACCCGCGCTTCAGTCCGAACCTGCGCATCATCGGTCCGGAACCGTCATGGACCCGCCCCTGGGATCCGACACCTCTACAACTGATGGAACAGCACTTCCATCGCCGCCTCGATCCGCGACTCGACGACGACCTGCCCGCACCCGCCATCCAGGCCGCGTGGAACGAGCTCCCTGCCGCGGCCCACCGACGTGTCGACGGTCCGCTGTCGACAGTGGTCTGGGTCGCCAGCCATCTCACCGGACCGACCGACCCTCACGTCGAGATCGCGCTCGAGGTGGCCGCCCGCCTCGCCCACATGGGCATTGAGTCGGTGTTCGCCGTCGCTGCGATCGAGGACCCGCTGTGGTTCGGGTCCATCGTGTCCGGCGCATCCCGGAGCGCCCCGGTGCACCGCGTCGTCCACCTCGGACCCCACGCCGAACGGCCGCTTCCCGACGGCGATGCCCTCGTGGCGATCGACCCGGCCATCCGTCCACTCGTCGCGGCCGATGCGCGTCGAGGCCTCGCCATCGCCGTCGACCCCGACGAGGTGATTCGTGACCTCGATCTCCTCTGCAACAACGCCGCGACAGCATCGGCTCACGCCGCACTCGGCGGTAGGTCGTTAGTCATCGAACCGCACATCGTCGCTGTTCCCCGCCCTGCTCCCGCCCCTGGTGGTCCTGCCGCTCAGCCGACGACTACACGCTCGATCATCTTCGATGTCGATGTCGCCGCCGACCGCGTGGCCTGGGAAGCAACGATCGAGACAGTGGGCTCACTCAAGGCCCAGCTTGGCACCGGTATCCGACTCGTGGTGAGCGCCGACGAACTCGACGAAGCCGTCAAACTCAGGCTCGGTGACGCCGAGATCGTCATTCGCCCCGATGAGCGGTCATTGTGGCGATACTGCCAGTCTGGAGATCTTGTCGTGTGCCTGTCCTCCCCGCTGACCCAGCCGCGGCGGGCTCGTTGGTGGCGTGCCGCCACACCAGACGTCGCCGTCGCGAGCGCCCCCGGTTCCCCCGAGGGCGGTCACCGCCGTCATCACAAGCCTCTCAGCGCCCCACTCGTACAGGCGTGGCTGAACGGAGAGGCCCCAATCGAACCTCTTGAACACGCCGAGCCCGTCGACCCACAGCGGCTCATCGACTTTCTCCGAGGAACCTGACACCCTGCGGCCACCTCGAGCGCTAGCCTCAGCGCCGGCATCCCGGCTCAGGGTGTCTCGGCTCAGGACGCGCCACGGTGGATCGACCACTCACCGATGGTCTTCACATGCCCGAACGCATCGCTGTCCCCGTTGGGACGGATGGTGAGGTGAAACGCCCGTTCGAGCCGATCGAACACGTGGCCGCGGTTGCGGTCGTAGATCGACGTCGACACCTCCCAATCACCGGGCATCAAGCGCATGTCGTCGATGTGAAAGTCGACATACCCCTCACCGCTCACGCGTCCAAAATCTTCCCCACACCATTGACCGGTCAGGTGGAAACCTGCATCGGAGTGGACCGAGATCGCGAAGGCGGGGGATTCGACGGGTTCGGACGCCCGGTAGAACATCCGGATCGTCAACGGATCACGCGAGGGCAAAAAGCCGACCTGGTCGCCGGTCCCGTCGAGGAACTGAACCGAGGTCACCGCGATCTCGCCGGATCCCTGGCGCCCGTACTCCGCCATTCCACCCGTAGGCGCCGCAACGTCGGACTGGGTCTCGTCGCGGTTGACCTTGTGGATGTAGTCCTCGACGACCTCGAGAGCCGGCCCGATGGACTGCACCTTGCCCCGTTCGAGCCACATCGCACGATCACACATCGTCTGGATCAGTCCCAACCCGTGAGACACCATCACGATGGTGACTCCCTGTTTGCGGAGCTGATAGAGGTGCTCGAAGCATTTGCGTTGGAACTCCTCGTCACCGACGGCGATCACCTCGTCGATGATCAGGATCTCCGGCTGGACATTGACCGCGACGGCGAAACCGAGCCGCACGAACATGCCCGAGGAGTACACCTTGACCGGTACGTCAAGAAACTCACCGAGCCCGGTGAATTCGGCGATCTTCGGCACGAGCGGCTCGATCTCGGAACGCGAGAAGCCGAGGATGGTCGCGTTCATGAAAATGTTCTCGCGCCCAGTCAGCTCCGGGTGAAACCCGGCACCGAGTTCGAGGAGGGCCGAGATGCGCCCGTTGGTGGCGACCCGGCCCTTCGTCGGCCGGTAGATCCCGGCGATGCAGCGCAACAGGGTCGATTTACCCGAACCGTTGTGGCCGACGAAACCGAAAACCTCGCCCCGTTCAACCGTCAGGTCGACGTCCTGTAGCGCCCAAAACTCGTTGTAGCGGCCGGTCTTGCGGCGCGTGAACTGTTCTTTGATCGACCGGGTGCTCTCGGTGTAGAGCCGGAACTGCTTCGAGACGCCCTCGACGGAGATCGCTGCGTCAGCCATCACAACTCCTCGATCACGCCGGGTGCCGACCGGGCGAACAGCAGCCACCCGCCACACGCCACCACGAGCGAAACGACACTCATCACGGCAAGATTCCCCAGAGAGGGCGCTTCCAGCGTGTACAACGCCTTACGCATGTTCGTCACGAACTGCGTCATGGGGTTCAACTCGAAGACCCGACGGATCGGGAACCATCCGCCCAGCTTCTCGGGAATGATCTCGGCCCGATAGACGATGGGCGTCGCGTAGAAAAGCAACTGCAGTCCGATCCCGATGAGGTAGCTCACGTCGCGATACCGAACATTCCACAGGCTCACAACGAGGCCGATTCCGATCGAGAACATCGCCAACTGCACAATCGTCACGAGCGCGAACACCGCAGTCCACGAGACGACTCCCAGGCCGATCAGGAACGCCAGCGCGATACACAGCTCAATTCCGAACTGGACCAACGCCACGCACATGTTCGCGATCGCTGGGCATTCCGGAGGGAAGTACACCTTGGTGAGCATGCCGCCGGACGCTTGGAAGGCCATCATCGAGCCATTGATAACCGAGTTGAAGAAGTTCCAGGCGATCAGAGCGCAGAACAGGTACAACGCGAAGACCTTGGTGGAACCATCGCCAGCGACGGGCGGCTCGACCTTCAGGAAGACGCCGAACACAAGCGTGTAGATACCGAGCGTCGCTGCCGGGTTGATGAGCGACCACAGCCAGCCCAGGATGCTCTTCTTGTGACGAGCCTTGAGGTCCCGCTGAGCAAGGTGGTAGATGAGGTTCCGGTACTGCCAGATACGCACCGGAGAGTTGGAGACGACCATCAGCTCCTCACCGCAGGACGGCGTTCATTCAAAACGTAGGATCCCGGGATTCCGAAGTCGCTCGGGTTGAACACCAGATTCGGGTTGTAGAACGGATCGTTTCCGATGTAGTGGCTCCACCGTTCATTGAAGTCACGGGTCTCCACCGGCGAGACGTTGTGATCGCGGCTCGCGGACTCGTGATGCACCAGCTCGACCTCGGGGTTGAACGCGACCCGGTACCCGGTCTCGCGAAGCTTGAGGCAATAATCGACGTCGTTGTAGGAGGACGGAAACTGCTCGCTGAATCCTCCCACCTCGAAGAACGCGTCGCGTCGCGTCATCATCGCTGCCGCAGTCACTGCTAGGTAGTTGTTCCCCAGCCGTAGTACCGAGAATGAACCCGGCGCATCACCGGGGAAGCCCATGCAGACATGTGCCGGCCCGGACTCGGCATTGGCCGTGGTCACGCCGGCGTGTTGCAGGCGTCCGTCGCCGTAGACGAGTTTCACGCCTACCGCGCCGATGGCCTCCTGGGCGGAGTACATCAGCATCGACTCGATCCAGTTGGGCGTCGTGATCTCAATGTCGTCGTTCAACAACAGGAGGTGATCTCCACGCGAGTTCAGGACTCCGAGGTTGATCTGCTCGGAGAAGTTGAACGGCTTGTCGAACTCGACCCACGTCAGTCGGCCGCCGAAGCGTTCCTCGGCGACCGCCCGCACCCGCGGGTCGGTGTGAATGTCCGCGACCACGACGACCTCGTAGTTCTCGTAGGTCGAGACCTCGTCGATCGTGCGAAGGCAAGCCGTCGCCACCGGCTCGACGGCCCCGCGAATCAACTTGGCGCTCCCGGCCGTCGGAATCACGATGCTGACAAGGGGCGACTGCGTCAGGCGCGGTTCGAGGCGGTACCAACCGGGTTGGGCCAAATCGTGGGTGACATGGGCCTCGAACCCGGTCCGGTCGCAATGCGACTGGATGGCCTTCTGGCCGGCGATCCATGCGTACGGTTTGGCGTTGACATCACCTGCTGCCGAACCGCTGATGATGCGCCACCCATACAGGATCTCGGGAATGTGGACGATCCGCCTCGCCCGCTCGGTGACGCGAAAGACCAGGTCGAAGTCCTGGCTGCCGTTGTATTCGGCCCGGAATCCGCCGACCTCGCGCACGAGCGATGCCCGCATCGTGGCGAAATGGCAGGTGTACATCTGGTAGCGGAAGCGCTCGGGAGACCAGTCCGGCTTGAAGAACGGGTTGTGGCGAAAGCCGTCCTCGGTCAGCTTGTCCTCATCGGTGTAGATGTAGTCGATGTCCTCGTAGTGGGCGTCGATCACCGCCGAGACCTTGGCGAGACACTCCGGGTATAGCTCGTCATCGTGGTCGAGGAACGAGACGAACTCACCGGAGGCAAGTTCGAGACAATCGTTGGACGCTGCCACGATCCCACCGTTTTCGGCACGGTAGGCGACCTTGATCCTCGGGTCGAGCGCCGCATACTCCTCGAGTAGCGGGCGGACATGAGGCGACGGCGACTTGTCGTCGACCAGGCACAGTTCCCAGTCGACGAAGCTCTGGGATCTCACCGATTCGACCATTGCCCGGAACACGGGCTCAGGGGTGTTGTAGATCGGAGTGACGATGGAAACACGCGGGGTCATTGCGGTCACCGACCCGACCGGTGACGGAGCTCCCGGTAGGGCGTGAGCGCCTTCCAGGTCAGCTGCCACGTGGTGGAGTTGATGACCTCGTTGTAGCGGTGCTCCAGCGATTGGAGACGCGCGATCTCGCTCTCGAGTTCCCGCACTCGGCCGAGCGCAGTACCAGCCTTACGTTCCGCTGCCACCGACGCATCGACGGCGCGCAGCCGCACGTGTTGTGCCTCGCGCAACTGCGACTCGAGTTCGTCCACCCGCCGGCCAAGAGCGTCAGCCTCCTGCGCCCGCTCACGCCACTCGAGCACGTCAGCGCGAGTGATGTCCGGATCACCTGATCCGCCGTTGGAGGTCGCTTCGAGCAACGCGTTGCGAAGACGGACGTTCTCGTCGCGAAGGCGCCAGAACGATCGGTCGTAGTCGCGTACCCGGTCTGCCCACTGCGCAGGCCGACGCTCATAGAGCACCGCCCACGGGCTGATGAACGTCGCGTCGAAATCGACGACGCGGAAGAACCCCTCGGCGGCGAAGAGAGCCGACCAGTACTCCGGCGGCTGCACGTTGAGATGCGTCGGCTCCTCGTACTCATAGGGAGTCGACGACAACAAGATCCGATCCGTCGCCGCACAAAGGTTGGCAACCGCCACCGGAGCCTCCGCGGCGGGAAGGTGCTCGATCACCTCGATACATGTGATGAGGTCGTAGGTGTCGGGAAGTGCTTCGGTCAGGGAGCCGACCCACACGTACTCGCCGATCGAGGGGTCCGCTTGGCCGATCGCATAGTCACTCACGTCGAACCCGTACGCCTCGACGCCACGGGCGCGCAGCGCCTCCACGAACCGACCGATCGCACAGCCCGCGTCGAGGGTTTTGGTCGGATTCAGCGTCGCCACGACCCGATCGGCGAAATGATGGAACAGCGCCGCAAATTCCGTGGACTCGGCGTAATTCACCCCTCCGTACGAGGCGTAATACTGCTCGTCATAGGTCGGGGCCGTCACGTCAGGTGTACTTGGCACGCGCAAGAGCATAGACGTTGACACAGCGGGTTCTCCGACACGGCGGACCAGACCCGAACCGCGAACGCGGGCGTCGCTGTCAGCGCGCCTGCAGCGCAGAAACCACTTCGGCGAGCGGCTCGCGGTAGTCCCGCAGTTCGCCGAACCCACTGTTACGCAAAGCGAAGTTGTCGAGGACCGAATACGCCGGGCGCTCGGCCATCGGCGGGGCGTCCGCTGGGCGTGCCGCCTCAAACTCCGCAGTCGTGATCGGGCGGACCTTGTCGCGGCTGTGCCCACCGGCTTCGAGGATGTCCTGGACGAACTCGTACCAGCTCACGGCGCCTTGATTGGTGACGTGGTGCACCCCGCGGGCCCGGCCGACAGCCAGCTCGATGAGCTTCGAGGCAAGGTCTCCCGCAAAGGTCGGGTGGCCGTACTGGTCGCTGACGAAGGTGAGTTCGTCGCGTTCGGCCGCCACCCGCAGCACCGTCTTGACCATGTTGTTGCCGTGCAGGCCGCAGACCCACGAGGTCCGGGCCACGGTCCATGCCGGATCGAGTTCAAGCTCACCACCGAGCTTGGACGCGCCGTACACCGACCTCGGGTTGGGGATGTCCCATTCGACATAAGGGGTGCCCTTGGTGCCATCGAAGACGTAGTCGGTCGACACGTACACCACGTGCGCCCCGACCTTCGTTGCCGCATCGGCGATGAAGCGTGTCGCCAGCGAGTTGACGCGAAACGCCACATCGGGTTCGGCCTCGCAGCGGTCGACTGCGGTAAAGGCCGCACCGTGGATGATCGCATCGGGGGCGAACTGGGTGATGGCGGAAAGAATCTGGTCGCGATCGGTGATGTCGCAGGTGTCGACGTCGACCCCGACCACTTCGTGATGGCTGTCGCCCAGCCGCTGCATCAACTCGGTCCCGAGTTGCCCGTTCGATCCGGTGACGAAGATGCGCATGGCTACCGGTTCCTCACCCGCTCGCGCAGCGGCGCCCACCACGCTCGGTTGTCGACGTACCACTGGACCGTCAGTTCGATCGCCTCTTCGAAGGTGACCTGCGGAGCCCAACCGAGCTCAGCGACCTTGTCGGTGGCGATGGAGTACCGGCGATCGTGCCCCTTACGGTCCTCGACGTAGTTCACCGAGCTCTCGTCCTTGCCGAGCGCGGCGAGGATGATGTCGGTGATCTCCCGGTTGGTCTTCTCGTTGCCGGCACCGATGTTGTACACCTCGCCGACGGTTCCCTTGCGCAGCACCGTCTCGACCCCGCGGCAGTTGTCGAGCACAAACAACCAGTCGCGGACGTTGAGTCCGTCGCCGTACAACGGCACCTTGCCGCCCTCAAGCAGCGTCGTCACGAAGAACGGGATGATCTTCTCGGGGAACTGATACGGGCCGAACTGATTTGAGCTTCGAGTGATAACCACCGGAAGTTCGTAGGTCTCGTGATAGGCCATGGCGATGAGATCCGAGCCGGCCTTGGCCGCAGAGTACGGCGAGCGCGGCATCAGCGGATCCCCCTCGACGAAGCTGCCCTCCTCGATCGAGCCGTACACCTCGTCGGTGGAGATGTGCAGGAACCGCTCGACACCGAGTTGTGTCGCGATGTCGCACATCACGTTGGTGCCGTCGCAATTGGTCCGCACGAATACGTCGGGGTCGAGCAGCGAGCGATCGACGTGGCTCTCTGCGGCGAAGTGCACCACCTGGTCGCATCCCTGCATCGCGTCGCGGACCGCATCGCGGTCACAGATGTTGCCGTGCACGAAGCTGAACCGCGGATTGCCCTCAAGGTCGGCGAGGCTCTCGCGATTGCCCGCATAGGTCAACGCGTCGAAGACGACGACCTCATCATCGGAGGTGGTCAGGATGTGGCGGGCGAAGTTGGAACCGATGAAACCGGCGGCACCGGTGACGAAAAGCTTCACGTGAGGATCCCTCAGGTACGGAGCGAATAGTGAGGTTGGAACATGGGGTCGAGTTCGCTGCGCAGCGGGTTCTGCTGGTCGCGCTGCGACAGAATCGGATCGGCGACCCCCCAGTCGGCCTCGACCGCCGGGTCATTCCACGCCACACCGCATTCGTCTTTCGGGTTGTAATACCCGTCGACGAGGTAGGTGATCGCCATGTCGGTGATCGAGGCGAACCCGTGGGCGACGCCCGGCGGGATGAAGATACCGAGGTGGTTGTTCTCGCCGCCATCCACCTCGCCGAGGTCGAACTGCAGGGTTGCGCCATCGGTGGGCGACCCCTGGCGAAGGTCGTGCAATACGACGCGGGCGTGGCCGAACGGGACGTACCAGTAGTCGGCCTGGTGCAGGTGGTAGTGGAGACCGACGAGGCACCCGGCGATGCGATTTCCACGGTTGCCCTGGATCATTTCGCGGCCCTGGGGGAACCACTCGCGGCGGTAGGTCTCGATGAAATAGCCGCGCTCGTCGCCGAATTTGGTGGGTTCGACGACGTAGACGCCCTTAATCACGTCGGACTCGGTCACGGTTGCCATGAGGTGATTACTCCAGGTCGATGGTGCAGTCGTCGCCGATCATCAGGCGGGTTGCCTTGGGACGCTGCGCGGTGCGGTGAACGGTGGTGTTGCGGCCGAGCAGCGAGTCGACCAGGCGCGGCACGTTCTCGATGACGGCGTTGTCGAGAACCACCGAGTTCTCGATCTCAGAATCGGTGATCGTGCAGTTGGCAGCGACGGAGGTGAACGGCCCGACATACGCATTCGTCAGCACCGTGCCAGCACCGATGATCGCCGGGCCGCGCACATGACTGTTGATGAGCTTCGCGCCCGCTTCGATACTCACGCGACCGTCGATTTCCGACGCGTCGTCGACCTCGCCCTCGATGCTGGGCTCGAGTTCCTCGAGGACACGTCGATTCGATTCGAGGAGCGGGTCCTTCTTGCCGGTGTCGAGCCACCACCCCTCGAGCAGGTCGTGGCGAACACGTTGGCCCGATTCGATGAGCCACTGGATGGCGTCGGTGATCTCGAGTTCCCCACGAGGCGACGGCTCGATTGCGGCGACCGCGTCGTGGATGAGCTTGGTGAAGAGGTAGACGCCGACGAGCGCCAGGTTGGAGGGCGGATCGGCCGGTTTCTCGACCAGGCGGACGACCCGACCCTCGTCGTCGACCGCGGCGATTCCGAACCGATGCGGGTCGGGAACCTCGCACAGAAGAATCTGTGCGGCCGGTGGCACGACCGAGCCGTCGAGGGTCGGCTCGTTGGCGGCGCGCTTGTCGTCGTTGAACCGGGCGACAAACTCGACGAGTCCCTGCTGCAACATGTTGTCGCCGAGATACATCACGAAGTCGTCGTCGCCGAGAAAATCCTTAGCGATCAGCACGCAGTGAGCGAGGCCGAGCGGCTCGTCCTGGGGGATGTAGGTGACGTTGGCCCCGAACTGCGATCCGTCACCGACCGCCTCGCGGACCTCGGCTCCCGTTTCGCCGGTAATGATGCCGATCTCGGTAATCCCGGCCTCGACCATGTCCTCAATGCCGTAGAACAGAATCGGCTTGTTGGCGACCGGAACGAGTTGCTTGGCGCTCGTATGGGTAATCGGACGCAGCCGGGTTCCCGCGCCGCCGGAAAGTATCAGACCCTTCACAGGGATAATGGTCTAGCAGGACACCCGTCCAGAGGCGAGTGAGCAGAAAGGTGTCGCCTGGCACCGGGACGGGCGCGGCCGCTTCCCCACCGAACGCCGCTACCGTCATCGCGATGCGGAACTCGCTTCGACCCGTGCCCGTACTCGTGTGCGTCGCCCTCATCGCGACGCTCCTCGGAATCGCCCCCACTCCGGCGCTCGCCGCGACCACCCGAGGAGATCTCGACAAGGTTCCAGTCGAATTCGGTGCCGAGGTCGTCGAAATCGAGCCGTTCTCGACGATCGGCGTGAGTTGGACCGGCTCCTCGGAGACACCGCCGGCCATCGAGGTTCACACTGCCAGCGGCTGGATGAGCCTCGGCAACGTCGGAGCCGAACCGGATCTGGGCCCGGACGACGGCTCGACAGAAGCGGTCGCGGCAGAGCAGGTCACCGGGGACGAGCGATTCAGCGAGCCGTTCTGGGTCGGGGACGCGAACGGATACCGGGTCCGAGCCCGTCGAGGCGTGAGGGACGCAACGGTCCACCTGATCCGAACCAGGACCGTGATGGTGCCGGTCCTCCAGCAGGACCAGGCGGGGGCCGCCGCGGCGCCCCACGACGGCCCTGCGATCCACGGCCGATCCGAATGGGGTGCGGCACCTCCTGCGTCGTCGCCGACAACGGCACCCGCCGTCAAGATGGCGATCGTTCATCACACCGCCGGGTCCAACGACTACACCCCCGAACAGGTGCCATCGATCATCGCCGGGATCCAGACCTACCACCAGCGTTCACAGGGGTGGAACGACATCGGATACAACTTTCTCGTCGACAAGTTCGGTCGGATCTGGGAGGGGCGCGCCGGCGGCATCGGAGCGGCCGTCGTCGGAGCGCACGCAAGCGGTGTCAACACCGGCTCGGTCGGCGTCAGCGTGCTCGGCAACTACACATCGTCCGCAGCATCGGACGCGGCGATCGCAGCCGTCGGAGCCGTCATCGGATGGAAGTTCGCGCTCCACGGCGTCGACGCGAACGCGACGACCACGGTGACGGGCAACGAGTCAAACAAGTTCGTCCCCGGCCAGGTCGTCACGCTGCCGACCATCGTGGGGCATCGCGATGTCGGGACCACCAGCTGTCCTGGCATGATCCAAGGCCAGCTGGGCTTGATCCGATCATTCGCCGCCGCTCGCGCCGCCGTCAGCAACGGAACGGTGGACCATTGGGTCCGCTCACGGGCCGACACCGTACGCGCCGCCGGATGGGGCGTCGACGTCCGGTCGTCCGACAACGTGAAGGTGTCGGCGTTCCGCAATGGATCCAAGGTCGCGTCCACCGTGACATCAGGCGCCCGTGCCGATGTCTCCGCACTCTTCCCTGCAGCAACCCGCACTGCAGGCTTCGCGCTCGACATTCCGCTCGCCGACGGGGACAACTCGATATGTGTCTACGTCGAAGAAACGACGTATGGGGCACGGCGATCGCTGGGATGCACCACGATCGCTGCGGCGAACAACCCGGTCGGCAACGTCGAGGCGGTCACCGCCGTTTCCGGCGGATATCTCGTCAGGGGCTGGGCATTCGATCCCAACACGACTCAACCGATACCCATCCACGTCTACGTCGATGGCGTCGGTCACGTCGCGACGACCGGAACCCCACGTCCGGACCTCGCACCACTCGTACCGGCAGCGCCGACGAACTCCGGTTTCGACATCGTCGTGCCCGCCGATTCCGGTCGACACACGATCTGCACCTACGCGATCAACGTCGGCGCCGGCTCTTCCAACGTCGGTCTCGGTTGCCGAAGCGTCGGCTACAACCCGGATCCGGTAGGCGAGTTCCTTATCGCAGGCCGTCACCAGAACTCCGCGCTCTTGGTCGGGTGGGCCCTCGACCCCGACACGACCGACACGATCGGGGTGCTGTTCTTCAACAACGGTCGCATGGCGCACCTCGCCGGGGCCATGTATCCGTGGGACCAACTCGCCGGGCGGTTTCCGAGCCACGGGACCAATCGACTGTTCTTCTCGCTGATGCCGATCAACCGCGGCCGAAACGACATCTGCGCCTACGCACTCAACGTCGGACCGGGCAACCCGGCGACGTTCATCGGCTGCCACACGGTGGTGCGCTAGCGAGCGGCGCACCACCGTGGCGGCGGACCTCAGGGTCGGCTGCCGCCAGGGTCGGCGGACCTCAGGCCGCGGGCGGCACCAACGGTGCTGGCGAGCACAACCCTTCGAGTTCGACCACCTGGATCTGGTCGCGGTTCTCCCAAGTGATCGCGTTGTTCGGGTCCTTGCGGATCTTGTATTCGCGAAACTCCATGTCGAGCGCGTCGAAGGTGAGATAGCGGCCGATCAGCGGATCGCCGACGCCCAGGATCAGTTTGAGGGTCTCGATCGCCTGCACGACACCGATGATGCCGGGCAGCGCACCGAGCACACCCGCCTCGGCGCAGCTCGGCGCCATCTCCGGCGGGGGCGGTGAGGGCAACATGTCGCGGTAGGTCGGGCCCTCGAGTGGGTGAAACACCGTGACCTGCCCCTCGAAGCGGAAGATCGACCCGTGCACCACCGGGATGCCGAGCTTCACCGACGCGTCGTTGAGCATGTAGCGAACCGGGAAGTTGTCGGCGCCGTCGACGATGATGTCGTAGCCCGAGATGATCTCTTCGATGTTGGAGGCATCGAGGCGTTGGTCATAGGTGATGACCTTCACGTCCGGGTTCAGTTTCTCGATGGTTTCGCGGGCTGAATCGACCTTGCGCATGCCGATGCGATCGGTGTTGTGAACGATCTGGCGTTGCAGGTTGGAGGCGTCGACGACGTCCATGTCGACGATGCCGATCGTCCCGACACCAGCGGCCGCCAGATACAGCGCCGCCGGCGAACCGAGGCCACCGGCGCCGAGCAGAAACACCTTGGCACCGAGCAGCTTCTGTTGACCCTCTTCGCCCACCTCGGGGACGAGCAGATGGCGTTGGTACCGGTTGCGTTGCTCGGGGGTCAGCACCTTGGGCGCACTCCACTCGCGGCCCTCGTCCTTCCACTTGTTGAACCCACCCGCCATCGACACGACGTCGCGGTATCCGAGTTCGGCCAGCGTCTTGGCGGCGAACGCCGAGCGGACACCACCGGCGCAGTGCACCACGATCTTGGCGTCCTTGTCGCTGATGCGGTTCTCGATGTTCGACTCAAGGTTGCCGCGGGGGATGAAGATCGCCCCGGGAATCGACCCCTGCTCGAATTCGTCGGCCTCGCGGACATCCAACACGATGGCACCGGCGTCGCGGAGTTCCTCCGCCTCCGACGTCGAGACCTCGACGATCTCACCCTTGGTGCTGTTCAACAAATCACGAAACGATGGCATGGCAGCTCTCTTTGCGAAGTACGCGACGCCCGGATGGGGGAACGCCCCCGCGAGCGGCACGAAATCCTAGTGAATTGGTCAACAATTGAAAAAGCCAGCTGATTCCCGCGCTCGACGACCGCGGCCGACAGCCAGCAGCCGTCGTACCCGGCGCCAGCAGCGGCACCGCCCGCGGCGTGTCGGCGGGTAGGGTCGCAGCGATGCAGATCTACACCCGAAAGGGCGACGACGGCACCACGGGGCTGTATTTCGGTGGCCGGGTGCCCAAGGACTCTCCGCGACCGCAGGCCTACGGCGACGTCGACGAGACCCAATCGGCCATCGGTCTGGCCAGGGCCCATGCCGTGCAACTGGGCGTTCACGACGTCGCGGAACTCGACCGGATCCTCATCGGGGTGCAGCGCGACCTGTGGGTCGTGATGGCCGACCTGGCGACCGGAAGCGACAACCGGGGCAAGCTCACGCCTGGGCGGACCTCGGTCACCGCCGAGATGGTCACCGCTCTGGAGCAACTGATCGATTCCACCGCCACCCGTTTTGAACCACCGACGGAATTCGTCGTCCCGGGAGGCGACGTCGTGTCGGCCGCGCTCGACGTCGCCCGAACGGTGTGCCGTCGCGCGGAACGCTCCGCGGTCGCCATCGACGACCCCGGCTCGCACGCGACCGGCTACCTCAACCGCCTGTCCGACCTTCTCTGGATGCTGGCGCGTTGGCAGGAGGGCTCGGCGCTCACCGTTCGCTCCATCTAGTGGCAGCCTGACAAACCCATTCGTATTCACCCCTTCCCCACCGACACCCACCGACGCACCCCCAAGGAGCAACGTGACCACGCTCAAGCACGCCCGCACACTCAGCACCCGCACGGCGGTGGTCGCACGTCTCGTCCCGAGCGACGCACTCGATGCCGCCGGCGTCGACGCTGCGCTACTGAAGCGCCTCTCGTTCAAGGGTGAGGCCGGGCAATCAGCCACCGTCACCTCTGAGGGCACCGTCATTCGACTTGTGGGCCTCGGCGCATCTGGCGAGGTCAATCCCACCGCAATACGCAAGGCAACGGCCAACGCCGTACGCGAACTCAGCGGTCACGCGTCGGTCGCCGTGGACCTGGGGGTGCTCGCTACATCGGCATCGCTCGACCTCGAAGCGGTCGTGCAGGCAGCCGGCGAGGGCGCAGCACTCGGCGCATATCGGTTCACCGAGTACAAGGCGGCCTCCGACACCCCGTACGTCGCGACGGTCACCCTCGTCGCCCCGGGCGGCAAGGCCGGGCTCACTCGAGCGATTGCGATCTCCGATTCGGTGAACTGGGCCCGCGACCTCGTCAACGAGCCGGGGGGCACCCTGACCCCGACCGTGTTCGCCCAACGGGTGAAAGAACGAGCCTCCGCGGCGGGGCTCAAGGTCGAGGTGCTGACCGCCAAGCAGATCGCCGCCAAAGGCCTCGGCGGGCTCCTGGCGGTCAACCGCGGCTCGGTCGAAGAGCCCAGATTCGTCAAACTCACCTACAACCCCGCCACCGCCGCGGCGCGCAAGCGCCCCTCGGTCGGGCTGGTCGGCAAGGGGATCACGTTCGACTCGGGCGGACTAAGCATCAAGCCCGTCGCCGGGATGATGACGATGAAGTGCGACATGGCCGGGGCCGCCGCCGTCGTGGCGACCATGGTGGCCCTACCGGCCCTCGGAGTCGGCGTTCCGGTCACCAGCTACACGCCGCTCACCGACAATATGCCCGGACCCGACGCGACGCGGCCCGGCGACATCTACCGGGCCCACAACGGTACGACCGTTGAGGTCCTCAATACCGACGCCGAGGGTCGACTCGTGCTCGGCGACGCGCTCTCGATCGCCTCCGACGACGGCCACCGCACCATCATCGACCTCGCCACGCTCACCGGAGCCTGCATGGTGGCGCTCGGCGACCAGATCGCCGGACTCATGGGAACCGACGACGAATTGATCGAAGCATTGAAGACCGCTGCCGAACGTGCCGGTGAGAAGGTCTGGCACCTGCCCTTGCCCGCCGAGTACCGCAAGCTGATCGACTCCCCGATCGCCGACATCAAGAACATCGGCGGCCAATACGGGGGAACGCTGACCGCCGGGTTGTTCCTCAAGGAGTTCGTCGGCGACGACATCGCCTGGGCCCATCTCGACATCGCCGGCCCCGCGTTCACCGAGGCCGCGTCCGATGAGGTTGCGCGGGGCGGCACCGGATTCGGGGTACGCACCCTGATCGAACTCCTGGAGACGCGGGCCCGCTAACGCCGCACCAGTTGTGGAGCCGACCCACCCTCGGAGCGACCTTCAACCAAGTCCAAGACCGTACGACGTAGAGTCTGCCCGCATGAACCAGATCCACTCAACAGCCATCATCGGCCCCGGTGTCGAACTCGGCGAGGACAACATCGTCGGTCCTCACGCGGTTCTCTACGGGCCCACCGTGCTCGGCAACGGGAACTGGATCGGTCCTCACGTGGTCATCGGCACCCCCGGCGAATCAAAGGGAAATCCCCATCCGCCGCTGTGGGATAAGCCAGGCCCCGGTCCAGCGATCACCATCGGCGACGACAACATCATCCATGAGTTCGTTGCCATACAGGCCTCGTTGAGCGATCAGACGAAGATCGGTGACCGCTGCTTCATCATGGATAAAGCCCACGTTCCTCATGACGCTCAGCTCGGCAACGACGTCACGGTGGCATGTTCGGTGATGATCGGAGGGCACAGCCGGATTGGCGATGGCGCCAACTTGGGGCTTGCGTCAGTGCTACACCAGTTCATGGTGGTTGGCGCCGGGGCGATGATCGGGATGAATTCGGTGGTGACCCGTCCAATCCCGCCTTTCTCAATCGCGTACGGATCACCCGCCCGGGTGAAAGGAGCCAACCGGGTCGGCATGTCGCGAGCGGGGATCGCCCCTAACGTCGTCGAAGCGCTCCACACCGCATTCGTATCGGAGATCGAGCTCGATTCCGACGTAATGGCGCCAGAACTTCAGGCAGCCTTCGACTGGTTCAACCAGGCCGTTGGCGCCCACTGAGCCTTCCAGACACCGGCCAGGTCGAATCGGATGATTGGTGTCCCTGTTACAGCCCTGCTGAGGGCTCGCGTCGATCCACCGGGTAGCGACTCGTCCCGTTCGATTCGATGTCGGACAGGTCGACGATCCGATCGCTTGGGGGCATGGTCGATTCCGAAACGCCATGGATAAGGCGCTCGAACACTTCAAGGTGTTTGTTACTCACCGCTTCGATACTGAACGATGACTCGATCAGCTCGATTTGGCGACGGCCAATCGCAGCCGCGCCGACAGGATCGCTCAGAATCTGGCTGATCGCACCGCACAATTCAGCGGGTCGTCCCTCTGACACCAACACGATGTTGTCGCCGTTCACCAGGCTGATACCACGGAAATTGTCCGAACGGATTGCGGCCACAACCGGTGTGCCGGACAGCATTGCTTCCAGGCTCGCCGTACCCAGACCGTAACCTTGCAGGTCGTGCGCCTCGAGATCGCCTGCGGCGAGGTAATCGGGCACCTCCGGAGCCGGCACCGCACCTGCGCAGATGATGTGATCGCCAACCCCGAGTTCCTCGGCGACGCGAAGGAACGAATCGTCATGGACCGCCCCGACAACCAGCAACATCGTATCGGGGTGCTGGCGCAGCACCCCTGGAAGCGCTTCAACGAGCAATCGGCGATCGCGTAGCGGGATGACGTGACCGACCGACACGATGACCGGTTTGCCTACAAGTCCGTGGCGTTCTCGAATCCTGTCACCGTCGCCGCGTCGCTTGAACCGCTCGAGTTCGATCCCGACGGGGATGTCGACCAACTGCGTTTCGGTCACGGCGTAACGAGATCGGATGTAGGCATCCATCAAGCGATCCATGACCACCATCGATGGGGAATAGCTCGCCAGGATCGGTCGGACCCAGAAGTAGTCGATCGCTGCGAACACCAATGCATAGACCCGATTGGGATTCTCCAGGCGCGTGTGCACGCTCAACAACGCCGGCACCTTGTTCTTCGCCGCCCAGCGGCCACTCATCCACGTCAGATCGAAGAACTGACCGTGCTGGTGGATCACGTCAGGCCGAAACTCGTCCAGCAGTCTGTTCACGCGGCGCATGTTCGACGGGCGGAACGCGAACGACATGTCGAAGCTGATCGACAGGCCGAGGTTCGGCAGCTTGGCCGCGGGCAGTCGAATGATCCGGTATCCATTGCGCTCCTCATCGGCCGGAGCGCCGCCATACGCGGCCGTGATCACCAGCACCTCATGGCCGACCCTGGCGTACTCACGGGCAAGCAACGCCGACAGATGGGAGCTCCCGCCAACGCGTGGAGGGAAGAAGTTATTGACGACCGCGATCTTCATGAGCGTTCCGATTTCACTGCGTCGAAGCTTGGCTCGACAGTATCGACAGGCGCGCTGAACATCTCAAATGCGACGTCGTTGCCGTCGAGGTGCACGCGGCCGATCACACGAGCGGGGACGCCGGCAACCACGCTCAATGGCTCGATGTCCTTCGTCACAACGGAGCCGGCACCGATCACCGAACTCGAACCGATGGTGACCCCCATGTTGATGATCGATCCCGCACCGATGAAGACGTGGTCTCCGATCGTGGTTGGGGCGCGTTCAACCTCCGGGTACGCCCTACCGGAGACGCAACGTTTCGCCGATGAATGGGTGTAGATCTGCACCCCTGACGAGACGTCGCACCCCCTCCCAATCTCCAGGCCGCCCGAACCATCGATCACACAGAAGGCCCCGATCCAGGTGCCTTCGCCAATGGTCGGGTCACCCGAGAGCCAGACACTCGGGTGATACGGGTGTGCCGGTTCGCTCACCCGATCGCTGCTCGCGCTAGTGCGGTCATCCCATCTTCGACCGTGATGGTCGGCTCCCAGCCCAGCAGTTCACGGGCACGTGTGATGTCAGCGGCACGACGGCTCACCAGAACCTTGCGCGGGTTGAACTCCGGAGCCACGTCGACCCCAACCGCGTCGATCAGCACCTGGGCGAGCTTGGCGACGGAGGTCTGCACGCCGGTACCCACATTGACCGGCTGGTTCACGTGGTCCGCTTCGAGAGCGGCAACGATCGCCCGTGCAATGTCCTTCACATGGATGAAGTCCATCGATTGCTCACCAGCGCCGTCGATGATCGGCGGTTCGCCATTGCTGATCCGCTTCACGAAGTGGTTGATCACCGAGGTGTAGTAGGCGCTCGTCTTTTGACCTTCGCCGTACACGTTGAAGAACCGAAGTGCCGCCCAGGACAGGTTCTGTTGGTTCTCGTAAAACCTGCACAGATGCTCACCAGCCAGCTTGCTGATGCAATACGGCGTGAGCGGGTTGAGCGGACCATCCTCGGCCATTGGGAGGCTGGGCGGATCGCCGTAGACCGAGGCGCTCGATGCGAACACCAGCCGACGAACACCAGCGTTTGCCGCCGACGCAATCACGTTGTGGTTTCCGACCATGTTGATGTCGATGCTCTCATCGGGATCGGCGATGCTCTTGTTGATCGACACCGCTGCGAGGTGGATCACGCTGTCGCATCCCGCCACCGCACGTTGAACCGCACCGCCATAACGAACGTCCTGCTCGAACAGTTCGACGTTGCCTTCGGCGACGAGCGCCTCAAGTTCGTCCCGGTTCGCCCGGTGGGTCATCGAGTCCATCACCCGGACGCGATACCCGCGCTCCAACAGCAACGGGAGAAGGTGCATCCCGATGAACCCGGCGCCGCCGGTGACGAGCACGGTCTTTTGTTCAGAGGTCATTGGATGTTGTGTCCTTGGGAGGTTGTTGAATCGTTTCGATTCACGCGGGTGTCGGAGGAGTCAGCAATTGCGCTGGGTCTGGGTCCCGCCTACACCGCGGCGGCGACCGCCGCCGCGAGCGCTTCAGCGACGATCGCAACGTCGGATTCGGAAAGCTCCGCGTGCATCGGAATCGCCAGATGATGTTCGAAGATGTCTGCGGAAACCGGGCAAACATCACTCGATCCGTACACCGGCTGTACGTGGCACGCGAATGTGCCGATGTTACAACCAATGCCCTGGTCACGAAGCGCCTGAGCAACCGAGCCCCGCTGGACATGTGGTGCCAACGTCACGACAAATGACTGCCACGGATGGGTTCGCTCTGCAAGCTCAACCGGCATCGTCAGCAATTCATTCGACCCCAACAACTCGATGTACTGCGTAGCGATCCGTTGGCGGGTAGCCACCAGGTCATCAAGCCGATCGAGTTGCACGTTGGCGATCGCCGAGGCGATGTCGGACAACTTGTAGTTGTAGCCAATCTCGGTGAACTGTGGCACCGCAAGATCGTTGTTTCCAGCGCGCGACAAAGCAGACTCGACGCCGAAACAAAGGTTTTTGGCGACGAACGCAGCGAGATCGGAGCGAGAGGTCGTGACCACGCCCCCTTCCCCCGACGTGATGCCCTTGCGCCCGTGAAGGCTGAACGCAGCGATATCCGCGAGTTCACTGTGGCCGGCAGGGATACCGCGATACGTCGCTCCGGCGGCACACGCGGCGTCTTCGACGAGGAACAGACCGTGCCTCTTGGTGAGTTCACGTAGTTCGGCGTACTCGGCACATTGACCGAACGTGTCGACCGCTATTACCCCGACCGTCTTCTCACCGATCAACGAAGCAACCGAGTCGGGGTCGATCAAGGCTGTGTCTCGGTGCACGTCGGCGAACCGGGGGGTCGCCCCGGTGAACGCGACCGAATGTGACGTGGCCGGGTAGGTGTAATCGGCGCAGATCACCTCATCGCCCGGACCGACACCAAGCGCCCCGAGGGCGAGGTGCAGTCCAGCCGTGCAGTTGTTGACCGCCATCGCGTGTGAGACGCCGATTCGCTCGGCAAAACGCCCCTCGAACACCTTGGTGGTTGGACCCTGGCCCGCAAGCCAGCCGGATTCGAACACAGCCGCTACAGCAGCGAGTTCCTCGGGCCCGACCGTCGGCCGACCGAGCGCGATGTTGTGTGTCATATCGTTCCTTGGCATCTCGGTACCGCCGCGAGGGCTGCGACACTCTGAGGGAGTTCCGATCAGCGACGATACTCCGTGTGTACATGCAAGTGGGTTACGACGGCGCTCTGTGCACGTTGGCGCGGCCAAGGCATCAGCCGCCACAAGCTGATCCTCCGGCTCCCGTGACTTCCGAGCTGCCACAAGCGATGCCGACGCTTCGACCCGCCCGAGCTCTGTCGGCCGAACAGCACATCCCGTACGTCACGATCGTCGGTTTCGACATCGAGCTTCAGCCGACGAGGCCATAGCCCAGCCCGCCGACGACACGACGAAGGCATGGCCGCGCACAACCGACGCGGTAGGGTGCATCGGCTTCCGCGCAACGAACGAACTGGAGCCGAGCGTGACCCCTTCCCAGCCAACTTCCAGCTCCGCTTCCCGAGTCCGAATCGGCTTGGTCGGAGCGGGCATGATGGGAACGCTTCACGCACGGGTCATTTCCGAATCGCTCCGTTGCGAGCTGACGTGGATCTGCGATCGCAACGAGACGAGCGGGCGAAACGCTGCAGCCCGCTTCACCACTCGTTGGGTCCCGGAAATGGAATTCAACTCCGTCGACGCCGTCATCATCGCCTCATCGACCGAGACCCATCCGGCGTTGGCCCTCGCTGCAATCGACGCTGGCAAAGCGCTCCTCGTCGAAAAGCCGTTGGCGGACACCCTTGCGGACACGATGCAGATCGTCGATTCCGCCGCCGCTGGCGATATACCGCTCATGTGCGGGTTCCTCGAACGTTTCAATCCCGTCATCCGCACGGCCATGGAATTCGTCGAGGCACCGGTCCACGCCGCCGCGGCTCGCCACTCCCCCTATGTCACCCGAATTCGCACCGGTGTGGCCTCGGACCTGCTCATTCACGACCTCGATGCACTCATCCGTTTGTTCGGCACGCGCCCCACGTTGCAGCGTGGCCAGCTGGGAGAGGTACACCCCGATAGCGATCCCGGTTCCGAGGACATCGCCGAAGCCATCCTCGATTTCGGTGCCGGCCGACTGGCGACTGCGTCAGCGAGCCGCGTCGCTCAACGCAAAGTACGGACGCTGGTGATCACCGAACTCGACCGCCAGATCGAACTCGACCTGCTCCGCCAGGACATCACCATCTACCGCCACGTCGAACACGCCGCATCCGATGACCGCACCGGACTCGGATACCGCCAACAGACCGTCATCGACATCCCCGTCCTCAGGTTCCAACGCGAACCGCTCGCCGCGCAGCTCGACGAATTCCTCGACGTGGTCGCCGGCGACCACGACCTCACGGCCGTGCGGGAGAGCCTTCTTGAGCCGCACCTTGCACTCGGGGCCCTGCGCGCAAGTATCACCTCTGCGGAGAGCTGAGGTGGCCCAGCGCAGGGCCGCTCAACTGGGCGGTCTGATTCGCTCGGGACAGTCAGCGACCGCTATCGGGCTGGCGTTCAACGGTCTGGCGGCGTACGTATTCCTCGCCGCGGCCGGACGGTCCCTCGGCCCTGCGGAGTTCGCGCCGCTGTCCGTGCTTTGGACGATGTTGTTCCTCGTGGCAACGGGGTTGTTTCAGCCGTTCGAACAGGAACTCGCCCGCGCCGTCTCCGCCAACCGGTCACTCGGCCTCGGCTACAGCGAGGTCGTACGACGCAACGCCGTCGTCGCCGCAGCGCTCGTCGCCTGCGTGATCCTCATCGGAGCCATCGCCGCTGGACCGATCGCTGAAGGCTTCTTTCGAGGGGAGCGCTCCTTTGTCATTGCGCTCGTCGTCGGCATCGCCGGCATCGGGTTCATGTTCTTTGTGCGCGGACTACTCGCAGGCTCCGGGCGCTTCTACGGATTCGCCGTCCTCTTCGTCGCCGACGGCTTGACGAAGTCGCTTCCGGCCGTGATCTTCTGGCTGGCAGGTGGCCGCAACCCTTCGGTCTTCGTCGCCGTTCTCGTCGCCGGCGGATTCGTGGGAGGGGCCGCCCCACTGACGCGCGGCGGTGTGCGGGCGACCGACCCTGGACCCATCCCGCAGTGGGGCGCGGTCATCAGGGCAATCGGGTTGCTACTGATTACCGCCACACTCAGCCAGACGCTGCTCAATATGGGAACGCTCGCGGTCGAAGTGCTGTCGAGCAGCCAAGAGAGCACGAGTGCGGGGGTGTTCCTGAGCGGGCTGTCGATTTCGCGGGTGCCGCTATTTCTGTCGCAGGCGATTCAGGCGGTCCTGCTGCCCCGACTCTCGCGCCTCGCCACCAACCGCGACGAGGTCGAGTTCCGACGGACCACCAGCTGGCTGCTCGGTGCGGTCTTCGCAGCTACGGTCGTCGCCACGATCGTGTCGGCCGCTCTCGGACCACTGGCCGTCCGATTGCTCTTCGGGCCCGATTTCGCCGTTCTCGGCGCACGCGACATGGGGCTGTTGACGTTCGCGAGCCTCACGATGATGTGTGTGCTCACGATCAACCAGATTCAGATCGCGGTGCACGACCACCACCATGCCGGGTGGCCATGGGGCGTGGGAGTTGTCGCCTTTGTTCTCGTCGCGGCCTTTGCATCGGATGACTTATTTCTCCGGGTCGAACTCGCGATGGTCGCCGGCGCTGTGTGCACGGTTGCCATCGCGATCGCGCTCCTCAACCGGGCGGTCACTACGACCTTCGCTGCGCCGTCAGCGCCACCAGCGCCGCCAGATTGAGCTTCAGCTGACCTGCCACACCGGTCCGATCAGTCACCGAGATCACGACCTACGAAGCGCTCGCCGGCGAGCGCCACCGAATCGATCGTTGTGCCACAGGTCGCCGTCGACGATGAAGGAACCACGACGTAACGCACCGACAGGTCACGCAACCGCTCATCGCACGGGCTGATGTGAACCCAGACCGAGTCCGGAGCCGGCACCGAGAACGCTATTTCTTCGCCCTCAGAATCGGCCTCTACGAGCGAAACAATCGCAAATCGATTCCACTGTGAAGCGTCATCGTCCTCGGGGTCGAGCACGTCCCAGGCATCGACAACCGGATACACGCTCACGCCACTCACGTTCGGAACGCTGACCGAATGAACAATGCCGCGAACTCTGGCATCGAGTGAGAACACCGCCCAGCTGTCCGCTGGGTCGCCGCCACCGATGTCTTCCATCACGGAGCGCAGGTCGTTATCCAACAACGCGCCGAGGCCGACTTGAACCGGGTTGATCCGTGCTGCAAGGACGAACGAGAACGCCAAGATCAGCGACAACCCAACCTGGCGGGCCTTGCTCACAGACAAAGCGACGCCCGCGCTCACGACAAAGATGAGTACTGCCGCGATCCGCAGGTCGGGGCGCAGGCCATCGACGGTGTAGGTTCCCGCAGCCCAACCGTGAACCGCAGCGAACACCGCCCCGACGAACACCGCCGAACCGGTGCTGAGGCGCCGGTTGCACCGATCCATCTCGGCGAGGACAAGAACGAAGAAGACGATTCCGGCCAACGTGGCCATTAGCAGCATCCGTGCGGGAGGAATGCGGTTGAACCCCACGATTGAACCCAACCATGGGGGCAGGGGAAGCCAAACCCACGCCGCAGCGACTACGGCCGTGGCACCGGAGGCCCACAGTGGCAACGAATCAACGACCCTGCGCCGCTCAGACGCGGCCTGACGTATTGCGAACAACGCCAACGCCGCGGGCAACAACAAGAAGAGTCCGGATGAGTTTTCCGACTGATTGTTCCCATTGATGGTCGCAGCCGCTGGGGCGGACGCGAACCAGTCCAATGGGGCCCCCAACGCCGAGGCCGCGGGCATGCCTCCGCCTTCAACGCTCGTTCGGTCACCGGGATAGATCGTGGCCGCCATCGCGTCGGCAACTCCCCTGTACGACACGAGCACGGAACCGAAGACCGCGATCGCGATGACTCCGGCGATGATCGCTGGCGGGCCGATACGCCTCAGGCGCAGTCGGACAGTCCCCAGTTCCGACGCATCGGCCCACAGCGTTGCGACCACGACAGGTACGAGCACGACCACCGCGGCAATCACCCACGGCAAATACATCGAGGCGGTGGCGCACGCCAACGCCGCACCGCTGGCAACACTCAGGCCATAGCGCCGCGCAGGCCGTTGTGCGCGTGCCGACCAGATCAGCGCGCTAGCACTCAGGCAAGCCCAACCGATCACCGTGTAGGTGGCACACACCGTCCACCATTGGGAAATGGGGCTCAGCAGCATCAACAGCCCGCCGAAGGCCGACAGCCCGACTCTTCGAGTGATCGCGTAGAGCAGCGCGTAAACGCCCACCGACTGAAGCGCCAACCAGCTCATCCACTCGAACGCGACGGCCCGCTCCACGTCGAAGACCCGGTAGTACAACGATGCGGGCGAGGAGAACGTCTGCCATGAGCTCACTGGAAGCTCGGAGATCAACGCAACTTCATGGTTTCCTACACCGGCAATGACAGAGGTCGAGAACCCGTTCGCGGCCTGGCGCACGACCCAAGGGGTACGCACGTACCACTCGTCGCTACGAATGCCGCGGGGCTGGCCAAAAACAGCGCCCGTGTCGGCGGCGTCACGGCCCGTCGCCTCGGCATACATCCCCACCGATGAGAACGACACCTTGCACGAACCCAACACGATGACGAGCATCAAGGCAACCAGGGGGAAGAGCCACGGCGAACCCGCTAAGCGCGTCGCTGACCTACCGAGATGGCGATGATCGGCTGTTCCGTCACGGCGGGCAGCTTGGCCATTTCGACTTTCGTCGGAGCCGTCGCTCGTGGCCGCCTCGCCCGTTTCCCCCCTGCCTTCGACGCTCTCCTCGATGTCCACGTGCGGAGCCTAGCGGCGCGCTTGCACTACCTCATCGATGCCGTCCCCCGTCCAAACACATAGGAATCCACAGCTAATATCGCCTCGCCTCAGCGCACCGGTGCCCGACGAGCGCCGTCATGTTGATCTCTTCCAAACGGAGCGTGTCGTGATCCCGATTTCATCTGTAGACGTCCCCGAGGAAGCCGAAACGCTAGTTCTCGAGGTCCTTCGCTCCGGAATGCTCGCCTCTGGGCCGAAGGTCGCCGAATTGGAACGGCTCGCTGCCCAGATGGCGGGCACGAAGCACGCGTTGGCGGTCAACAACGGAACAACAGCGCTCGTCGTCGCCCTCGAAAGTCTCCAGCTACAACCAGGAGATGAGGTCATCACGACCCCGTTCACGTTCGTGGCGACGCTCAATGCCATTCTGGAGGCGGGTGCAACTGCGCGGTTTGCCGACATCGGCGACGACTATCTCATCGACCCTGCGTCGATCGAGTCGCTGATCAATGATCGCACCAGGGTCGTCATGCCGGTGCATCTGTACGGTCAACCAGCGGACATGGACGCGATCTCGTCGGTCGCCGGGAGACACGGTCTGCACATCGTGGAGGACTCAGCGCAAAGTCATGGGGCAGCCCTCGGAACGCGACGGGTCGGCTCGTTCGGGCTCGGCTGCTTCTCGTTGTACGGAACCAAGAATGTCACGACGGGCGAAGGCGGGCTCGTGACGACCAACGACGACGCGTTGGCCGACCGGATTGCAGTTCTCCGCAATCAAGGGATGCGCGCCCGCTACCAATACGAGGTTCCCGGGCACAACTATCGCCTGACCGACCTCCAGGCCGCAGTGGGAATACCCCAGCTTGAGCGCCTCGACACGATCAACGATCGCCGGAACCGAAACGCCGCTGTCCTGACCGAGGGCCTCAGCGGGATTCCGGGTCTGCTCACGCCGATCGCCCACGCTGGGCGCCACCACGTCTGGCATCAGTACACAGTTCGTATCACCCCCGATGCGGCGCTCGCGCGAGACGAGTTGGTGGAAGCACTGAACAGCCGCGGCGTCGGTGCGGGCGTCTACTACCCCCGCACCGTGTTCGATTACGACTGCTACCGGTCGCACCCGCAAGTCGTCACAGCGCAGACTCCGAATGCGACGGCAATCGCCTCACAGGTCCTGTCGCTTCCGGTGCACCCGAAGTTGTCCGACGACGACCTCTCCACGATCGTCACCACCGTCCGAAGCCTTCTCGCTCCGTAGGCCAGCGCCCCGTCAGCCCACCCCGCTCGTTCTCCGATAACCAGTGGTCGTGATCACGACCGCTGGTTATCGGAGAACGGCGACCGCGGCGAACGGCGACCGCGGCGGGGTCAGCGGGGTCAGCGGTGTCAGAGGCGTCAGCGGTCGAAGGCCTCGAGCGCCGCGTCGCGGGCGATATCCGGCGGGATGTTCCACGCGACGAGTTGGCGTTCGACCACACCCAACGGTTCGCCGGCCCGTGCGAGCGCGTCGGCCGCCAGGAACGCGTTCGCCACGGCGTTGGGCGTGCGCGACGCGTCGAACCACCGGTCGTGTGCGAGTTGAAGCGAGTCCGGCAGGTGTTCGATTCGTCGAGCGCTCACCGCCGGGAACCTCGTTCGCAACGCGAGGCGGTGTTCGCTCACCCGCGCCGCCAACCCGAACTGGCACGCCCGCACCAGGCTGCGCTGAATCGCGGCGCTCTTGACGAGGTTGTCGCCGAGGCCGAGCGCCAGGCCGGTCTCGGCAAGGTCGACACGGATGCCGCCGGGGTGTTCGATCAATCCGCGTGCGAAGCGGCGGACCAACCAGGTGGTCGAGGGGCCGAGAATCGGTAGCCAGAACCGCTCCACATAGTCCCCGCGCGGATCATGCCCCGTACGTTCCACCTCGGCATCGTGCCACGGCACCACTTCGAGGGTGCGTTCGAACGGAGGGCGCTTGACCCCCGAGGCCTTGGCCTCCGAAGCCTTGGCTGCCGTCCTGCCGACACGGCGCTCCTCGGCACTCGGGGAGGTACCTGCCGGATGGTCCTCGGAGCCGTCCGGCCTCGCCGAAGCGCCGGGCTGAGCAGAAGTGTCCGGCTGGGCAGAAGTGCCCGGCTGGTCGGAGGGGGCCGGCTGGGCGGAGCGTGCAGCGGGTGAAATGGTGGATGTGGCGGGTGCCATGACGGCTCCTGGATCGTTGATCGATGAAGGCAGGTCTCCTGCGATACGGGGAAGGGTCTGACCATCTCATGTCGGACCGCTTCGGCGCAGTGGGGGGTTTCCCCCCTCGCACCGGAAATCGAAAGGCGACCGGATACGTTGTGCCGATGAGCGAGACGACCGCCTCCGCTGACCCGATCGAACATGCCACGCTCCTCGTCGACCAAGCAGAGCGGATACTCGTGCTCAGCGGCGCTGGCATCTCCACCGACTCGGGAATCCCCGACTTTCGTGGGCCGAAAGGCGTGTGGACCCGCAATCCCGATGCCGAGAAGCTGTCCTCGATCGAGTACTACCTTGCCGATCCCGAAGTGCGTGTCCGCGCCTGGCAGGCGCGGATCGACAATCCGGCGTGGGGAGCGATCCCCAACCGCGGCCACGACGCGGTGCGCCACCTCGAACGCCGCAAGAAACTGCTGTTGCTCGTCACCCAGAACGTCGACGGACTCCACCACGACTCCGGGGTCGACCCCGATCGCATCGTCGAGATCCATGGGACCATGCGCGAGGTGGTTTGCTTGTCGTGCGGGGCCCGCGAGCCCGCCGGGCAGACCCTCGAGCGCATCCGTTCCGGCGACCGGGATCCACACTGTCGCATGTGCGGCGATGGGATCTTGAAGTCCGCGACGATCAGCTTCGGGCAGAACCTCATCGAACGCGACCTCGATCGCAGCTTTGCCGCAGCGATGGACGCGGACCTCGTCATCGCGGTCGGGACCAACCTGTCGGTTTATCCGGTCGCCGGAATCGTTCCCGCCGCCAAGGACGCCGGGGCGCGCGTCGTCATTGTGAACGGGACCGAGACCGATATGGACCCGCTCGCCGACGTGATCGTGCGTGGATCGATCAGCGAGATGCTCCCCAAGATCTGCGGCGGCCCCGCCTGATCGTCAGCGGGCTCAGTCGCGCCACACGGCTCGCATCGACCCGACCGGCCGGTGAGCGCCGTCGAAAAGCACGGGAGCGGCCAACGAATCGAGCACCGGGTTCGCTGGAGCGTCCGGAATCCAACGTCGCAGCACCGCCATGGTTGCCACCCCCCACGCCCGAGGCGATCCGTCCTCGACCCGCACCGCAAGGCCGACTCCATCGCTGGTGCCGACCCCCACTCCCGCCTCGGCCGCCACCTTGGCGACGACCGCTCCCCCACTTGCCGCGATGAGTTCGCTGTCGATCTGCCCACGCTGTCGCACGGTGTAGGGATGCTGGCGCATCGCTTCGACGACACGACCCAGGCCATCGAGTCCGGCATCGTCGCCAGCGAGGCGACCAAACGCCCGGGCCACTGCGGAAAGCGGCACGCGATGGGTGGGCATGCCGCAGTTGTCGGCTGCGAGCACGGGCGACACGCCACACGCCGCGGCGACGGACTCATTCATCGCCCGTTGCACGGGGTGATCCAACTCGAGGTACCCGTCCACCGGCCACCCGGCTACGACGCAGAACGCCAGTGCCAACGCATGGTTTCCTGAACATTGATGCCGCACCAATCCACCTTGACCGTCGTCGCCGGTATGCACCGCGAACTCGTCGAGACGGGCGGCTGAAAGAATTTCGCGCACCAACCCGACGGGATAGGCCGAGCCGTCGTGGGAAGCACAGGCGACCGCCAAGTGTTCGTCGGTCAGCCCGAGTTCCTCGATGACCCCGGCCGCCGCGGCCGGGGCCGCCTGAAACGGCTTGGCCGCCGAACGCATGAAGATCGGCCAATCGGCATCGGCCGGCTTCGCCTCGCCGATCACCACACCAGCCCTGTCGACCGCGCACGCTCGGATTCGATGCACGCTCTCGACCAGGTCGCCCCGCAACACCTCCACGTTCAACATGGGGCCGACGCTACCGGGCACCGCTACCGGGCACCGCTGCCGGAACGACGCTTGCCGGGCACTATCTGCTGTCTTGCTTGAGGGCCGTGTCGACGCTGACCGCTGCGGCCACCGCCATCACGCGCAACGGCCCCTGCAACGTCGGGTCGATCTGAACGACGTAGTTGTCCGCCGAGGTGAACGTGGCTCTCGCCAGCCCCGAGAAGGTCTTGGTGATCCGGGCGATCTCGGCGCCGCCGGCGTCCTGGATGTTGAAATTCCATGCCCGCCAGTTCTCCGCATTGATCGACCCGAGACGTTGGCCCTCGACATTGAGCCCAAAGTGGATCTTGCCGAGCGCATTCTCCTGAACGATCTCGCCGATCGGCGTTCCCATCGCGTCGCTCACCTGCACCTTCGACTTCAGGAACTTCGCTGGTCGCACCATCGAAAAGATGATGTTGCCGGCCATGTCGACGACCTCATAGCGGTGGGTGAGGAACTGATCGACGTTGGTCGCAAACCGCAGCACCTTTCGAGCGGTCGACTGGCCGATCTCGCGAACCGCTCCCACCTGCGCTCCCGCCTGGTTCAACACGGCATATTCGTTGGTGAGCTCGACGAACTTCGCCTTCTGGCTGACGACGAGAACGGATTCGGTCATCAGGTGTCCGGTGCATCCGCCCGCGTCACCGGCATCGAGGCCGACCTTCGCCAACGACTTTTCAAACCGTTCCGCCGACAGATCCGCCCGCGGAACCGTCGCACCGCCTTGAGCGTTCACTTCTGCGAACGGAACGGCAGCGACCGGCTGGGGGTCGATCCCTTGTTGGCCGTTCGAGCACACATGGTCGGTCCACCCCGAACCGTCGAACCATCGCAGTTCGTGGCGTCCGTGCGGATCGGGGTACCAGTCGGCAGGGGCTGTCGGGCTCATCACGTCTCCAGATAGGTCGACCTCCCACCGTATCGGCAGCGCCCCCGCGTTCCACGCGACGGTGCCGCGCCTAAGGGCGCGGCACCGTCGCGGTCACCAGCGGTTTGGTGAGCCGGGCTCAGGTTGCGGGGACCTCGGGCGCAGCTGGGGCCGCCGAAGCGATGAACAGCTCCTGTTCGGAGTTCTTCGCTCCGCTGCCGGCATAGGTCGCAATTCCGTAGTTCGGGTTGGCGGATTCGATGGTGGACACCGTCAGCGTCACGTCGAAACTCCCATCAGCGCGGATGAGCGCGTATGCGGGGTCGGTCCCCTCGGGGCTCATGATGGAGAACGACGGCTCGGGCATCGCCCACACCGTGCCGGTACCGTTGCTTCCCACGGTTCGGGTGCTTCCAGCAGCACCGGTCGATGGCTGCCACACGTCGGCGAAACGGCCCCAGGCCACATAGACGCCAGCCGGCTGACCAGCGAGCGGGAGTCGCGTTCCGGTGGCGGAGGGCAAGAATCCCTCACCACGCACGTTGACGGTTTGACCCTCAACCGGCGCCTCGGGCAGGTCGGCGGTAACACGAGGAGCGAAGGTCACCCGCTCGATGACCTCATGCTGAGCGAAGGTCGGCCCGCCACCCGGGTAGGACACGACGCCGTAGGCGTTGGTTCCGGTGGTCGTGGGGGCAACGTCGATCGTGAACTCGAAGCTACCGTCCTCGTTCATGAGCACCGCCTGCTCGGCGTTCTGCCCGCCGAGCGCGACGAGTGCGTCGTAGCCCTCCTGGGGAAGCACCCAGCGCTGAACGATGGTCTGACGAGACGGCGAAGCAGCGCCCGTGCTCGGGGCCCATTGATCGGCATACTTGCCGAAGTTCACGTAGACCCCGGTGGGTTTGCCGGCCAGCGGCGGGCGAGTTCCGACATAGGCGTCGGGGTCGTAGCCCGAACCGGTGACGGTGATCGTGTCTCCAGCGGCGTTGAGACCCGAGGTCTTCGACAAGGTCAACGTCGGCTCCGGATCCGGGGTCACGACCTCGATGGTCGTGGTGGTCGGGGTCGTCGGTGTCTGCTGGGGAAAGCAGGCGGTGAGCGCCAAGGCGCCCACCGCGACACCGAGGCCCAGACGACGGAGGCCGGCACGCGTGGGCACCGACTGTTCGGACGAGTTCGAAGCGTTCATGATTCCTCGTGTTCGACTTGGCTGGCAGGTGGCCCGTCCTCAACGCGCCACTCCCCAATGGCCGTTACCACAACAGCCGTTGTTCGGTTTGCCTTACGATTCCCGAGAACTGCAACTTTCATTTGAGGTTGCGCTCGTCGATCACACCCGCAGACGAACGCTGCACCTGCCCGAGCTCTCAGACGAGCGACCAGCGATCGGTTTTTCCACTATGGTGTGGAAGATTCTGCGGAGCTGACCCGATGGGGAAGGGCGAGAGGCCCCGGCTCGCGGTGACACAGCACAGTCAGCGGCCCGACCCACGATGCCAGTGGACGTTCGACGCCGCAGTTTCCGCGAAGGAGTTCCTCTTGACCATCCAACCGTCGACCACCGAGTCGGACCGTCACCCTTACCTGCAGCTTCTGCGCGAACGCGTCGTGGTCTTCGATGGCGCCGCGGGCACCTACCTGCAACAGGTCGGCCTGACCGCCGACGACTTCGGCGGTGAGGCCCTCGACGGGTGCACCGACCTTCTGTCGGTCACCCGGCCCGACGTCATCGCCCAGATGCACGCCGACTACTTCGCCGCCGGCGCGGATGTCGTCGAGACGAACAGCTTCGGCGCATTCGGCATTCCGCTCGGCGAATACGACCTGCAAGACCGAACCCACGAGATCAACTTCGCCGCGGCACGTACCGCCCGCGACGTGGCCGACTCGTTCTCCACCCCCGACCGTCCGCGATTCGTCGCCGGATCGATGGGACCCGGCACCAAGTTCGCGACGCTCGGACAGGTCTCCTACGCCGCGCTGCGCGACCTCTACGAGGAACAAGGAATCGGCCTCCTCGAAGGCGGGGTCGACCTGTTCATCATCGAAACCCAGTTCGACCTGCTCGGCATCAAGGCGGCGATGAACGGCGTTCGACGGGCGATGAAACGGGTCGGACGCGAGGTGCCGATCCAGACCCAGGTGACCATCGAGACCACCGGGCGCATGCTGCCCGGAACAGAGATCGCCGCAGCGCTCGGCGCCCTCGACCCGATGCGGCCCGATGTCATCGGGCTCAACTGCGCAACTGGCCCCTCGGAGATGGGTGAGCACATTCGCTACCTCTCCCAACACAGCCGAATACCCATCTCGGTGCTGCCCAACGCCGGGCTCCCCTCGGTGGTCGACGGCAAGATGCACTACGACCTCGGCGCCGAGGACTTCACCGCGCAGGTGACACGATTCGTGACCGATTTCGGGGTACGGGTCGTCGGCGGGTGCTGTGGCACCACACCGGAGTACATCCGCCAACTCGCAGAGGCCGTCGCTGCGGCCGAGCCCGCCCCGTTGAACCCGCAGCATCAGGACGGCGCCACCTCGATCTACAGCTTCCAGCCCTTCGGATCCGAGGAAGGCGACAACGCGTCGACCGCTTTCTTGATGATCGGCGAACGAACCAACGCCAACGGTTCCAAAGCCTTTCGCGAAGCGATTCTGGCCGAGGACTGGGACACCACGGTCTCGATCGCCAAGGCTCAGATCTCCGATGGCAGCCACGTGCTCGACCTGTGCGTCGACTACGTCGGACGAGACGGCACGATCGACATGGACCAGATCGCACAGCGTTTCGCGACCCAGTCGACGGTGCCGCTGGTGCTCGACTCCACCGAACCGGAAGTGCTCGAATCGGGCCTGCAGTGGCTCGGCGGTCGCGCCATTCTCAACTCGGCCAACCTCGAGGACGGCGACGCCGAGGGAAGCCGGATGGACCGGGTGTTCACCATGGCCCGCGAGTACGGCGCCGCGGTCATCTGCCTTCTCATCGACGAGGAGGGGCAGGCGCGCGACGTCGAATGGAAGGTCCGGGTCGCTCATCGCCTTCACGACATCGCCATCAACCGCTACGGGCTGGAGCCGGGCGACCTCATCTTCGATGCCTTGACCTTCCCGCTGTCCACCGGCGACGAAGACCTGCGAAACGACGCGGCCGCCACCATCGAGGCCATCCGCCGAATCCACGCCGAGCTTCCGGGCGTGTACACCACCCTCGGGCTGTCGAACGTGAGCTTCGGGCTATCCCCCGCGAGCCGCCACGTGCTCAACTCGGTGTTCCTCGCCGAGTGCATCAAGGCCGGACTCACCTCTGCCATCGCGCACGCGTCGAAGATCATTCCCCTGTCCCGCATCCCCGATGAACAGCGCGACGTGTGCCTCGATCTCATCTGGGACCGGCGGGGCACCGCAGGAGCGTTGTCGAACGGCGACCCGAACTACGACCCACTTCACCGGCTCCTGGAGATCTTCGCCGACGTACAGGTGGAGGCCGTCGTCAAGGAGGACCGCTCCGACTGGCCGGTTGAGCGGCGCCTGTCGACGCGCATCATCGACGGCGATTCCGAAGGCCTCACCGACGATCTCGACGAAGCGATCGCCGGAGGCCTCGCCCCCCTGGCCATCATCAATGATGTCCTGTTGGAGGGGATGAAGGTCGTCGGTGATCTCTTCGGCAAGGGGGAGATGCAACTGCCCTTCGTGCTGCAGTCGGCCGAGACGATGAAGCGGGCAGTCGCCTATCTGGAGCCGATGATGGACAGCTCCGAGGCGGGCGCGGGCAAGGGCAGGGTCGTGTTGGCCACCGTGAAGGGCGACGTTCACGACATCGGCAAGAACCTGGTCGACATCATCCTCACCAACAACGGCTACGAGGTGCACAACCTCGGCATCAAGGTGTCGATCGCCGAGATGATCGACAAGGCGCTTGAGGTCGAGGCCGACGCTATCGGCATGAGCGGCCTGCTGGTGAAGTCGACGCTCATCATGCGCGACAACCTCGAGGAGCTCAACGCCCGCAACCTGTCGAAGATCCCCGTGATGCTCGGCGGCGCGGCACTCACCCGCACCTACGTCGAGCGCGACCTTCGCGAGGTCTACACGGGCCGCCTTTTCTACGGAAAGGATGCGTTCGAGGGCCTCCATGTCATGGACAAGCTCGGTCAGATCAAGGCCGGCACCGTGGTCGACGACGCCTGGGGGGTCGAGCCGGGAGGTCGAGCCCTGCCCAAGCGCGAGAAAGTTGAAATCGACCCCGCCACCATCCCTGCCCGCTCCCCCGAGGTGGCCGCAGACAACCCGGTGTTCGCGCCGCCCTTCCTTGGGAGTCGCATCGTGAAGGGGTTGGCGATCGACGACATTGCGCCCTTCATCAACGAGACGACGATCTTTCGCAACCAGTGGCAGTTCCGGCCCGAGAACGGCGAAACCGACGAGCAGTTCAAAGAGCGACTGCGTCCCGAGCTTCGCGCCCGACTGGCACAGTGCAAGGCCGAGGAACTGCTCGTTCCCCAGGTCGTCTACGGATACTTCTGCGCCAACTCCATCGGCGACGACCTCGTCATCTGGTCCGATGAGACGCGCACCGAGGAGCTGGGCCGGTTCCACTACCCCCGCCAGCAGGTGGAACCGTGGCTGTGCATCGCGGACTTCTTCCGCCCCTACGACGACGGGGCCGGCGAACTCGACTACGCCGCGTTCCACATCGTCACCATGGGGCCGCGCATCTCTGAGTACTGCGCGCAGCTGTTCGCCGACAACCGCTACAACGACTACCTGCGGTTTCACGGAATCGGTGTGGAGATGGCCGAGGCCCTCGCCGAGTACTGGCACAAACGCATCCGAACCGAATGGGGATTCGTCGACGAGGACGGACCGACCACGATCGGACTTTTCCGCCAGCAGTACCGTGGCGGGCGCTACTCGTCCGGATACCCGGCGTGCCCGAATCTCGAGGACAATGCGCTCATCAACGACCTGCTCGACGGCGGGCGCATCGGCCTTGAGGTGTCGGAGGAGACCGGCTGGCAATACCACCCCGAACAGAGCACCTCGGCGCTCATCTGCCACCATCCACGGGCGAAGTACTTCGTCGCTCGGTGACGCCGGGCGCCCTCCGACCCCTCAAGAGGTTGCGATGAGCAGGTTCCGATGAGCAGGTTCCGATGAGCAGGTTCCGATGAGCAGGTTCCGATGAGCATGCTTCGACTCCGGCGCGGTTTGATCGCCGGAGTCGTCGCGTGCGCGATCGTCGCGGGATGCGCTGGCCGAGACGAAGGTGACGACGGGCACCGAGCTGTCGGCACCCCGTCGACGACAACCTCAGCGCCGGTTCCCGACGCCCTATCCCGTGCGTCCTTCGCCCCCTATGAACCGCTGTGGACCGCACGGGACTGTGGCGATCCAGGTTCGACCGCGTCGCCGATCGATCCGAACATCGAAGTGTCCTGTGGGACGCTCACCGTTCCGGAGAACCGACGTGAGCCACAGGGCAACCTCGTCGAGTTGGCCGTGCGCAGAATCGGCTTTGTCGGCGAGGGTGCTGCCCCCGACCCCGTGGTGTATCTCCATGGCGGGCCGGGCAGTGGCGTGTACCAATCCGGCTCCGCCCGGTGGGAACGTTTGGCTCACGAACTTCGGCGCGAGGTGATCGTCTTCGACCAACGCGGCGTCGGGGCGTCGTCGCCGAACCTCAACTGCCCCGAACGCGAGGACGCGTTCATCGAAGTGCTCTCTGGCACCGCCGGATGGGACGTCGAACTGGCGAACATCCAGACCGCGCTTTCCACGTGCTTCGAACGGCTGAACGCCGCCGGACACGACCTGAGTCAGTACAACACGTTCGCCAACGCCGCCGACCTGGCCGACCTGCGCGTCGCGCTCGGAATCGACGCCTGGAACCTCTGGGGTGTGTCCTATGGGACTCGTCTCGCGCTCACCGCCCTGCGTTTCTTCCCCGAGGGAATCCGTTCGGTCGTACTCGACTCGGTTTCTCCGCCGAGTGCCGCGAACGTCTACGGATCGTTGGTATCTGGGCGAGAGGCCTTCGACAGGCTCGCGAACGGCTGCGGCACCGAACCCGCGTGCAATGAGCGCTTTGGCGACATCCGCCCCGCTATCGACGCGATCTACGCGGCGATGAACGAACAGCCCGCCGAAACCGACCTCACGGTTGGCGACCAGAACCTGCACCTGCGTCTCGACGGATCCGATGCGATCGCCGGGCTGTTCAACGCGATGTATGACACCACGCTGATCCCGCAGTTGCCAGCGGCGATCACCGATCTCGCAGCGGGCGGCCGGGGCATCGTGGCGATGATCGCCCAGGTCGGCATTCCGTTCATCAACTCGATGACCGAGGGCGCCTACCTGTCCTACGAATGCGCCGACAACACCGCTCGGATCGAGCCTTCTGAGGTCGACTCGCTCATCGAGGATCCCGGCGAGGCGGCGACGTTGCTGTTGGCCGGCTGGAACCTGTTCTGCGAACAGTGGCCGATCGAACCGTTGCCCGTCGAATTCGGCGACGTCGTCACCCGTGACCTGGTACCGGATGACGTCGCGGTCATCGTGTTCGCCGGGGAATACGACCCGATCACTCCGAGCGATCGTTCCCGTGAGGTTGCCGAAGCCATCGATGCCCTGGCGTTCGTCGAGATCCCCCGAGGCGGCCACGGGGCGCAGTCGTCCAACTCGTGCACCAAGGGCCTCTTCCTGCGATTCATCAACGACCCGACACAGCTCGACACCACCTGCGTCGCGTCGATTCCCGTCGTTCCGTTCGCGTAGCCGACTTTGAAGGGCCGAGCGCATCGGGACCTGGTTGCTCGGGAATTCTCGAGGGCTTGCGGTGTCTCGGGCTTCGTTGTCGGGGGTCGCGTTTAGTATCAAACGCATGTTCGAGGACTTCGACAGCGAACTGAATAGCCTGGGTGCCGGGATCGACGATGTGGCGGTCCTGTTCGAACTGCAACGCCGTTTGGATCTGCACATGATCGACGTGTTGGGCGAACTGGATGCCGTTGGGATGACCGACGTCGTCGAAGGCCTGTCCACCAAAGCGTGGGTGTCCAAGACCGCTCGTTGCTCGGGGGTGACCGCGGCCCGACGGGTTTCGGTGGCTCGGGCGGTGCGGCGCCGGTATCGGCCCGACGTGTTGGACCGGCTCCGCTCCGGTGTCGTGGGGTTTGATCATCTGGTGGTGATCGGACGGTGGTCGAACCCGCGGATCGAACCCACCTGGTCCGACAACGCCGGACCAATGCTGGACCTCGCGGAACATTTGACGTTCGCGAAATGGGAAAAGGTCATCGCCGCGTTGGCACGCCTCGTCGATACCGACGGCACCGAACCCGCCCCACCCGCCGAAAAGTCCTGGCTCGACCTACGCGACATTCACGGCCCCGACGGTGTCATCGGCGTGGATCGCCTGAGTTCTTCGGCGACTGCCGCTGCGGAGGTTGTTCGCCAGGTTATCAACGACGCCACCAAATCGTCACCGTGCCGTCCGCAACGATGCCGAACACCAGACGCGGTCACCGTCGACATCGGAATCTCAGTTGCGGGCCAAAGCGTTGATGGACCTGTGCCGGTTCGGCACCCAGTTCACCCTGTCGGGTAAACACCGGCCAGGAACCGCCGAAGTCACCATCATCTTGCAGGCCGACGAACACGGCGAACCACGCGCGTATTCGCCTACGGGTGATCCACTGACCGTGACGTGATCGAACGGATGATGTGTATCCAGAATGGTTTTTCGTCCTGTTGACTCGTTGGGTCAACTGTTGGATGTTGGCCATAGCGTGCGGTTGGCGACCGATGCTCAACGCGCCGCACTCGCCGCCCGGGACGGGGGGTGTTGTTTCCCCGGCTGTGAAGCTCCCGCACACCACACCGAAGCCCACCATGTTCGCCATCACCGCAACGGCGGTGCCACCGCGGTGAACAACCTGGCGTGTCTGTGCCGACACCACCACGGACTCGTACACCGCGTCGGATGGGCCATGCACATCACCACCGACGGATGGACCCTCTACACCCACCCCTGTGGCATCACCATCTGGGGGCAACAACACGGGGTACAACGCCAAGGCCCCATCCCCGAAGAACTCGCGGCAGAACCCGAACCACCGGCCCGACCCAAAGTGACAACCCGCGGCGGGACCGTCGATTTGGGCGACGCGATCGCCACCATCCGGCACCGCTACGACCGCATGACCGCCACCCCCAACACCCGCATGTACCGACCCCACGACGCCCGCAGGTCCGCCTCCAGCCGAGGCTCGGGCAGGACCGGACGAACCGGCGGAGCGACGAGGGCAGGGCGACGAACCACCGCCGGGCAACTCTCACTCACCCCGACCAAACCACCCCAACCACCGATACGCCAATGAACCGGCGGCCCCAAAGAACCGGGTCCGACCGAGGGCGACCTCGACACAGCAACTGAACACAGCAACTGAACACAGAAACTGAGCACAGCACCAGACGACAGCGTCCGCACGATCGGTTCGTGCTGATCGTGTTCCCGCGCGCCTGCCCGTGCCGGTGCGCCCGCGCCGGTCGAATCGGCCGCTCGGCGTTCGTGCCTACGCCTGGTTGAGCACCAACCTTGCGACAAGGTCCTGGCTGAAGCCGGTGAGAATCGCCAGGTACAACAGGCCGGTCGCCGCCATCACCGCGCTGTAATAGCGCTCCTTGAGTGCCAGGCGTGTGACGCGACACAGCACGATCGTCGCGAGCGCGCTCGCCGCCCAATACCAGCCGAGCATCCCGTTCCATCCATCGTCGATCTCGCCGGTGATGACCGCAACCATCCCGGGTGGAATGACGAGCGTCGCCAGGTGAACCGGCCAGACCCACGTCAGCCAGTCGACGAGTTCGATCAGCGGGCGACGCGGCAGACCGGGCTGGGTCAGGTACCAGTGCCCGAGCAACATCGCGTCCGACACCGCTCCGAGGAAGAACGCCCCGGCGACCACTCGTGCCACCTGAAGCCATGCTGGCGAACCCGCATCGATTCCACCAGCAACCAAACCTGCGAAACCAAGGATCGGGGCGATGAGGTCGAGCGCGGGCGCGAACTCCGGCACCGAGTCGTCGAAGTGCTGCTCGGACCGATCGATCCCGGTCATCTCGACGATCCGTTGGCTCTTGCGCTGCTCCTGTTCTCGCTGATGCAACACCCCGGCACGGCGGCGCTGCCAGCTCACCACAAACGAAAAGCCGGCTCCGGCAATCATCGCCATCGACGAGAGTTCGCGCACCCACACGGTGTTCCACCGCAACCCGATGACGATCGATATCAGCGCAAACGCGCTGTAGACGCCGCGCAACAACCATCCGTAGCCGATGCCGACCTCACGGCCTCTGGTCGTCACCCACAGAAAGAACAGCCCGCCCCACGCCCACTGGTGAAACACGGTTGCGGCATCGAGATTCAACACGTCGGGGACCTCATGGCAGCGTCGACACTAGCGCCGGACCCGCACCCGACTTCTCCTCCGCCCCAGCGCTGCACCTCAGCGCTGCACCTCAGCGATGGATCTCAGCGATGGATCTCAAAGGACACGACCTCGAAGGTTCCGCTCGGTCGCATCTGTTGGCCCCAGATGACCTCCGGCCTCCCCGCCAGGACCCTGACGGTCGCACTCATCCGTGTTCCGGGGGTCGGCTGCTGATCCCCCAGGCCCTCGAAGACACATCCGACACCAAAGGCGTTGCCGTCGAAGATGGATGGCGCCCCCCGGAACTCTTCGATGGTTGAGTGCTGGACCTCGTCATAGACAGCTTCGACCTCGCAGGGTCCGATCACCGCCACCACGACCAACTCCACCGAGGCGCAGGTTCCCACGTACCTTGCCGGGCCGGCGGCGAGAACCGAAACGTCGGCCGGCGAGCACCGGATGCCGTCGTGTGTGGGTTGCACCGATTCGCCGTACGCACTGGCGACGCACCGGTCGATCGCCAGCGACGCGTACTCCTCCATCGACGTATCGAACACCTCACCCCATTCGACGCCAAGGCGAACCACCATCTCACGGGCGGTTGAAGTCGGCTCGGCCAAGACGCGATCGCAACCCGTTGCGATCAGCTCGCCCTGAATACCGGTCTCCAGCACCGTTGGCGCAGTCACCGGGCGATCGGAGACATCCAGGTCGACCCGATCGGTCGCCGAATCGAACGCGTTCACGCACCTCGTCACCAGCACTGCGATCGCGATCGCGACGCCGACGAATCGCCAGAGCCCCGCCGCTGAGACCGACGGCGACACCGTCGGCCTCGCCGTTGGCCAGGCCGACGGTCGCCCCGTGCGGGCGCGGATTGCTTGCGCGTGTCCGCTGGGCCTCAAGGGCGACCCCTCGAGCCCATACTCCCCCGGAACCTCCGCTCGCTGCACCGGTGGTGGCGGCAACGTTGAGAGCGTCGACAACATCTCCGTCGACAACATCTCCGCGGTTGCGGCCGTGGGAGCGATCTTCCCCGCCGGGAGCAGTGTCGGTCCAGCCACTCCAGCGGCTGAAACCTGCGAGGAAACGTTGGGTGGCGGCATTGCCGCGATCGGGGCGATCGGTGTCGCCGGGGCCATCGGAGCCACCGGGGCCGCCGGCATCTCGGCAGCGAGGGGTGCCTCCGGCGTGGTCGGAGCCTCAGGCATGGTCGGAGCCTCAGGCACACCGGGCACAACAGGAACACCCGGCACCAGCGACTGTTCGCCACCCGCAAGCGGACGGGCGTGCACCCAGTCGGTCCACGTTCGGCCGTCCCACCAACGCAGGTCGTCGCTACGCCACGGGTCGCGATACCAGCCAGGCCGCCGATTCGCGGCCTCGACACTCGCCGCCCCGACCGTCACGGCATCGACAGCCACGGCATCGACCTAACGAACCTCGGCTAACCCGTGCGGCGCGTTGTTGAGCGACCGAGGGCCTTCGCCGGTAGCGACGACGATGTCTTCGAGTCGAAACCCGAACCGACCCGGAAGGTAGATCCCCGGTTCGACCGAAAAGGCGTTCCCCGCCTCGATGGCGGCAACGTTGCCGCTCACCATGTACGGGTCCTCGTGTTCCTCGACACCGATGCCGTGGCCGGTACGGTGAATGAACCACTCGCCGTAGCCGCCTGCGCTGATCCGGTCGCGACACGCCGAGTCCACCGACTCACAGCTCGCCCCCACCGTTGCCGCGCGAACCCCAGCGCTCTGCGCCGCCTCAAGGAGGTCGTAGATACGCGCCGCTTCGGTTGGAACCGGGCCGGTCCACACACAGCGGGTGATGTCGGAGCAATACCCGACCCCCCACTCGTCAAACAGCGTCCCCCCGAAGTCGCACAGCACGACCTCTCCGGCCTCGATCCGGCGGTCGCCCGCTTCATGGTGGGGACTTGCGGCGTTCTCACCGGCCGCAACGATGGCGAAGTTCACCCGGCCGTGACCGCGTTCGATGATCCGGCGCGACAGGTCCGCAGACACTTCGGCCTCGGTTCGGCCCACGAGCGGAATCCGCCCCTGCTGCAACTCGACGGCGATCTCATCGACGATCGCCCCGGCGCGGGCCAACATGTCGATCTCGTGGTCGTCCTTCACCGCCCGCAGCGGCCCGGTCACCTCATTGGAACGGAGCCAACGACGGTTCGGGAGCCGATCCTGCAACTCGATCAGAAATCGCGACCAGGTCCGGTCGCCGAACGCGATGGTTCCGGCTTCGCCGACCCGCTCCACGATGAGGGCAATGGGGTCGTCGGTTTCGCCCCACGGGATCACGCTGAAGTGGTCGCGGCTCACCACACGGGGGGCCTCGAGTTCGGGGACCACCAGCGAACAGGTCCCATCTGCCAACAGCACCGCCATGGTGATCCGCTCGAGGGGCATCGCCTCATAGCCCACCAACCAGGGCAGATCCGGGCCGACCGACAAGGTCAAGGCGTCGACGCCCAGCGCTCGCATCCGCTCGGCGACCCGACCAACCCGGGCCACGAACGGGGCGACACCGACCGAACCCGATTCACCCGACGACACCGCCTCACCCATGGCGACTTCCGATCGAGACCGCCACCGGCCCAGGGCCGGCCGACCGAGCCAACCCCGAAGCACTTGCTTCGGCAGCGTCTCGAGCGTGATAGCTCGAGCGGGTGAGCGGCGAGGACTCGACGTGGCTGATACCGAACTCCTCCTCACCGATCCGCTTCCACTCGGCGAACTCCGCCGGTGTCCACCATCGCTGCACCGGCAGGTGGTGTGCGGTCGGGCGCAGGTATTGGCCGATCGTCACGATCGAGGTTCCGACTGCGGCGAGATCGCGGAGGGTCTGAACCACCTCGTCGAAGGTCTCGCCCATGCCGGCGACGAACCCCGACTTGGTCGTCAACCCGGCCGCGGCGCCTCGTCCGAGCACCGACAGCGACCGTGCGTAGGACGCGCTGGGGCGCACCGCGCGCTGCATCCGGGCGACGGTCTCGATGTTGTGGTTGAACACCTCAGGGCGAGCGTCGAAAACCAGCCGCAGCGATGCGTCGTCGCCTCGGAAGTCGGAGGTCAGGGCCTCGACCCCGGCGCCGGGCACCCGCTCGTGGATCGCCCGGATCGTCGCTGCGACATGGGCCGCGCCACCGTCGGGAAGGTCATCGCGGGCCACCATCGTGATCACCGCGAAACGTAGACCCATGGCGGCCGCGGCCTCGGCGACACGACGGGGTTCGTCGACATCGAGCGCCTCCGGTTTGCGGGTATCGACCAGGCAGAACCCACACGCTCGGGTACAACGCTCCCCGCAGACCATGAACGTTGCGGTGCCGTCCGACCAGCACTCCGACAGGTTCGGGCACCCGGCCTCCTCACACACCGTGACCAGGCGCTGCTCGCGCAGGTGGGAACGAAGCTTCAACACCCCGGCGTCGAGCTTCATCGGGGCGCGCATCCACTCGGGCTTCGGTTCGGTGATCGCCACCTGCTCCTCGACCCCGGCCTCGGCGAGGCGCCCCAGGAGACGCAACGAGGTTCCGTCGGATTGGCGGACCGAACTCGAGTACCGAACCGCAGCGCCCGGCCCCTCGCCTCGCGAGAACGGCGAGAGATCGGCATCGTCGTGGCGCTGTCGCCACACGACATCGGCGCGATCGAGTGCCGACCACCGCTGCTGAGCGCGTGCACACACGGCGTCGACCACCTCGCGCATCGTCGCGTCGACGCCTTCGAGCGCCATCGACGTGACGCCCTTGTCGGTGATCCCGCACGGAACGATGTGGGAAAACATCGCCGGGTCGGGGTGCACGTTCAGCGCAAACCCGTGCATGGAGCGCCCGCGGCTGATGCGGACCCCGATGGCGGCGATCTTGCGGGGCCGCGACGTGCCGGCACCGATCCACACCCCCGGCGACCCCTCGATCACCGAGGCATCGCCGATCCCGAAGTCGCTCAACACGTCGATCAGCAGGTGCTCAAGGTTCAACACGTGGTCGCGGGTCGACGGCATCTCGCCGGCCTCGTGATCGGCCAAGGTCACGATCGGGTAGCCGACGAGCTGGCCAGGACCGTGATAGGTCACGTCGCCGCCGCGATCGGCACGCACGAGTTGGGCACCGACTTCGTGAGGATCGATGAGGATGTTCGCCGCATCCGCCCGTACGCCCATCGTGTAGGTGTGCGGATGTTCGAGCAGCAGCAGGTAGTCCTGCTTGGTGTGCGCATGCAGCGCCCGCTGGAGGCCGAGCGCGTCGTCGTAATCGACCCGGCCCAACCAGCGAGCGTGCAGCGCCACCGGCCTCAGAGCTCCGCGGCCCAGTCGCGGGTCTCGATGATGTCGCGGACCCGGTCCATGAACGCCGCCGCGTAGGCCCCGTCGAACGCGCGGTGATCCCAGCTGAGCGTGAGGTTACCGACCGAGTGGATGGCGATTGATTCGCTCCCATCGGGCAACTCGACCACCACCGGACGTCGCTTGATGCCATCGGTTGACAGGATCGCCACCTGCGGTTGGTTGATGATCGGGGCGACGAGCAGCGTGCCGAAGGTTCCCGAGTTGGAGATCGTGAAGGTGCCACCGGAGAGGTCGTCCGGGGAGAGTTGTTTCGAACGAGCCCGGGTGGCGACGTCGTGGAGATCGCGGGCGATCTGTCGCAACCGCTTACCGTCGGCCCCCGGGACCACCGGGGCCAGCAGCGCCTCGAAATTCACGTCAACCGCGTAGGCCATGTTGACCGCGCCGTGCACGATCAACTCGTTCGCTCCGACCGTGGCGTTGAGGTTCGGGAACTCGTGCAACGCGTCGACGACCGCCCGCGTGATGAACGGAAGATACGTGAGCGAAAACCCCTCCTCGGCCTTCCACGCTTCCTTGGCGGCCTTTCGGACCCGCTCGACCCCCTCGTAGTCGACCTCGGTCGCCGTGATGACGTGCGCCGAGGTCGCCAGGCTCCGCACCATGTGTTCTGCCGTGAGTCGTCGAATGTTGTTGAACGGGATGACGGTGTCGCCCGCACCTGCAGTTGGGACCTGGGCCGGCGTTGGCGCGGGTGCTGACGGCGTGGGCGCAGCGGTCGCGGGTGCTGACGGCGTGGGCGCAACGGTTGCGGGCGCAGACCTGAGGGCGTCGCCGTCGATGACGCGCAGGACGTCCTCTCGTGTGATGCGCCCGCCGACGCCGGTGCCGGCGATCGTCGACGGATCGAGGTTGTGCTCGTCGATGAGGCGCCGCACGAGCGGTGACAAAAGACGTCCCGAGGTTGCAGCCCCGACCGCAGGCTCGCCCGCGACCGGTGTTGAAACGACAGCGGCGGGAGCCGGAGCCGGCGCGGGTGCTGGAGCCGGCGCGGAAGCCGGCGCCGGAGGAGCGGGGGCCGCGGGCGCGGCAGCCGCTGATGCCCCGACCGAATCCGACAGCACCGCGATGACGGTTCCGACATCGACCGTGTCGCCTTCGTTGACGCGAATCTCCACGAGCGTCCCCGACGCCGGCGACGGCACCTCGGAATCGACCTTGTCGGTCGACACCTCGAACAACGGCTCATCCTCGGCGACCGAGTCTCCGACCTGCTTGAACCACTTCGTAATCGTGCCCTCGGTCACCGATTCGCCGAGCTGGGGCAGTACCACGTCGAGGTTCGCTCCACCCGCAGCCACAGCAGGAGCGGATGCCTCGGATGTCGCCTCGGGTGCGGCCGCCTGCACCGGAGAGGGGACCTCCACAGCGGGGACCTCCACCGCAGGAACTTCCACCGAACGGGGGGCCGCTGGCTCCTGTGGCGCAGGCGCCTCGGCCGAAGCGCCATCGCCGACTAGGGCCAGGACCACGCCGACATCGACGGTCTCCCCCTCGGGTACCAGAATCTCGGTGATGGTCCCCGAGATCGGCGACGGGACCTCGGAGTCGACCTTGTCGGTCGACACCTCGAACAACGGCTCATCCTCGGCGACCGAGTCTCCAACCTGCTTGAACCACTTCGTAATCGTGCCCTCAGTCACCGACTCTCCGAGCTGGGGCATCACGATTTCGGCCATGTCCTGCTTCCCTTCTGTGTGAGAGCGTTCGCCGTGACCGTAGGACACGCGCGTTTCGGGGAAATTCGCTCTCACATGTCAGCAACCTGTCCGACCACGCTATCGCCTCAACGGCGACCGGCGAGCAACGACACCGACGCCGGCCCGGCCGGCATCGACCCGACCGGCACCACGCGGCCGATCGCGTCGCTGCCGCAGCGACGGGGCGGGAAGCGTCGCGTCAGTGCAACGAACGACCGGTCAGTGCGATCACCGTCTCGCCGAAGAGCTCGCTCAGCGACGGGTGCGGCTGGATCAGCGCCGCCAGTTCGTCCACGGTCGCCTCCCAGTTGACCGCGAGATACCCCTGGCCAAGCTGCTCGGTCACCCACGGCCCAACCATGTGCACCCCCAAAATGGTGCCGGCCGTTCCGTCCGCCCGCTTCTCGGCGATGACCTTCACCAGGCCGTCGGTGTCGCCGAGGATCTGGGCGCGACCGTTGCCGGCAAAGCGATGCTTGGATACCACGACCTCGTACCCCGCAGCCTTCGCCGACTCCTCGGAGTGACCGGCGAACGCGACCTCCGGGTGGCAGTAGATCGCCCAAGGCACCTTGGAGTAGTCCACCGGTGCCGGGTTCTCGCCGAGGATGTCCTTGACGACGTTGATGCCCTCGATGAATCCGATGTGTGCCAACTGCGGGGTGTTGATGCAATCTCCCACCGCCCACACCCCCGGCTCGGCGGTGCGACAGTTGGGGTCGACGACGTAGAAGCCGCGTTCATCGATGACGACATCGGTTCCCTCGCCAACCACGCCCGACGACACCGGCGTGCGTCCGATCGACACCACCACGATGTCGACGTCGAGGCCGTCGCCCTCACCGAAGGTCACCGTCGTGCCCCCAGCGGGGCGGGGCTGATGACCGGTCACCGACACGCCGGTTCGGATGTCGATGCCCTTCTTCTTGAACGCGCGCTCGACGACCTTGGCTGCGTCTGAGTCGCACCCGGGAAGGATCTTCGGCAACCCTTCGAGAATCGTGACGGCGACCCCCATGTCGGCCAGGGTCGAGGCGAACTCGCAACCGATCGCACCGCCGCCGATGACCGCCGCGCTCGACGGCAGTTTGCGCAGGTCGAGAAACTCGTCGGAGGTGAACACGATCGTTCCGTCCGGTTCGAACCCGCCGATCGTGCGGGGCACCGATCCGGTCGCCAACACGATCGCCGTTCCGAGCAGCGTCGACTGCGAGCCGTCGCTGCCGACCACGTTGACCTGATGGGACGGCCCGAGCAGCCCGGTGCCTTCGTAGACATCGATCTTGCGGCCCTTCACAAGGCTCTTGAGCCCGCCGAACATGGTGTCGACGACGCGCTGCTTGCGATCGATCGTCACGTTCCAGTCGATTCCGGTCTCTTCGGAGAACACGCCGAACTCGGCCGAATGCTTCACGGCCCGGCGCACCGCCGCGGTTTCCAACAGCTCCTTGGCCGGGATGCAGCCGCGGTGCAGGCAGGTTCCTCCGAGCTTGTCCTTTTCGATGAGTGCGATCTTCAGGCCGGCGCTCGCGCCATACAACGCGGTCGCGTAACCGCCAGGTCCGCCGCCGATCACGACGACGTCATAGAGCGAGGGGTTGATCTGTTCCACGGGAGTCCTCTTGGTCGAAGAGCTTGGTCGTTGAGCTCGGTCGCCGGCGCGAATCTGACGCGACCAGGTGCGACCCTGCGAGCATAGGTCCCCGCGACCGCCCTCAGCGCGAGACCATCCAGAACTGAACGGCGGCTGCGGCGAGGATCACCACACCACACACCACGGCCATCGTGATCAGCATTCGAGTACTCACGCGAAACAGCGTACGGGACGTGAGCCCCCGCCCCGATTCCGATACCCTGCCAAGCGGATTCACCCGCCCCGCACCCAACCTCTGGGAGACGCCCCCATGCGCGACGCTGTCGGCAACATCGCTTCGATTCTGGTTCTCGGAGGTGGCTCTGAAATTGCGGTCGAGACGATCAAGGCGCTCACCAAACGGCGTCTTCGGCGAGTCGTTCTCGCCGTGCGCTCCCCCGACAAGGTGGCCGACGTTGTCGACGATCTGCGATCGCGTGGCCTCGAGGTCGCCGCGATCCCGTTCGACGGCGCCGACATCGCCTCCCACGACCGGGTCATCGCCTCGGCCTTCGACGACGGTGACTTCGACGTCGTGTTGTCCGCCTTCGGTCAGCTCGGCGATCAGGACGAACTGGACGACGACCCGACCGCCGCCGGCGAACTCGCGGTCGTGAACTATGCGGGCCAGGTGTCGGCGCTCACCGCCGTCGCGAAACAGCTGAAAATCCAAGGCCATGGAACGATCGTCGTGTTGAGCTCGGTCGCCGGCGAACGGGTCCGCAAAGACAACGCCACCTACGGTTCGACCAAGGCCGGACTCGACGGATTCGCCCAAGGCCTCGGCGACCGCCTCCGTGGAACCGGCGTCGGAGTGATGATCGTGCGACCGGGATTCGTCCATACCAGGATGACCGAGGGCATGGACCCTGCTCCGCTGTCGACGACCCCGGACGCGGTGGCCGCCGACATCGTGTCGGGATTGGACCGAGGCGCGACGGTCATCTGGTCGCCAGCGGCGCTTCGCTACCTGTTCTCGGCCCTGCGGCACCTGCCTCGACCGCTGTGGCGAATCGTGTCGAATCGCTGAGCCCCTGTCGCCAAAGGCCCTCAGGCGTTAGTGTCTCGGCCAACGAGGTGGATTCGAACGGTCGACAGGCCGTGACGGGTCGATCAAAGGGGGGAACCATGTTCATCGCCAAACGCCGAACCCGAGTTGTCGGCTTGTTGAGCACCGTGGCGCTGTTCGCTGCGACCGCGTGTGTCGAGTCATCGTCGTCATCAACGCCGCTCACCGACCTCACGATCACGGCGCCGTCGTTCAGCGTCGTGTACGGCTCTGACATCGCCTCGATCGAACCGACCTACTCGCCGCGCAAGGTGACGACCAGCGGCCTGCAGTGTTCGACCACCGCCACGGCAACCAGCCCCGTCGGCACCTATCCCGTCGTGTGTTCGGGAGCCACTTATGGGACGACCAACATCAGCTATGTCGATGGGGTCATCACCATCACCCCGGCCCCACTGACGATTCAGGCCTCGAGCGGCAACCTGATCCCGACCGACCCGGCGCCCGTCATCACCCCGCTCTACACCGGCCTTCGCGCCGGCGACACCGCACCGGCCACCGCACCGCTGTGTTCGACGACGGCGACGACTTCCTCGCCGTACGGGACCTACCCCACGACCTGCGTCGGTGCGGCCGATGCCAACTACACGATCACCACGATCGACGGAACGATGCAGGTCGCCGCAGCGCGTTTGACGGTGCAGGCATCGTCGGCAGCGATGACCCAGGGTGACCCGCTCCCGCTGGTGACCGCGGCCTACAGCGGGTGGGTCGACGGCGACACCGCCATCGACGTCGGGGCCACCTGTCGACCACTCGTCGCAGCGAACCCGCCCGCCGGTCAGTTCCCCACGGGCTGCAGTGGAGCGAGCGACTCGAAATACGCGTTCACCTACGTCGACGGCACGATCGATGTCGCCGCCGCCGGGCTCATCAGCTACCAGAACGCCGTCGCGGTCACCAGCGTCGCCCCCGCCTCGAACGGGGTGACCCTTCCCTCCTCGTCGATTTCGGTGTTCGACCGCAGCCCCGGAACGGGCTTCGGCGACTTCACCAACCTCACCATCGCCACCACCTCCGGCCTGCAGATCGTGTCGTGCACGGGAGGCAACCCCACCACCTTCACCGGCTGCACCGGAGGGACCGGGACGCTGCACACCGGCGCGGCGGTCACCACCGCCGCCCCAACCGATTTCGCCCTGTCCAGCATCATCCCGGGTGGAAAGACCGGCTTCCACCCGACCTCGGTCGAGGTGGTGAGCGACGTCGCCCAGCAGCTGCGGTTGGTGCCGACCAGCGTCGTGCGCCGCGGCGACGACAGCTACGTTCGCTACCTTCAATCGAGCTGGCCATTCGGTTCCGGCAACATGACGATCGGCTACTGCCGCACCGAGTCGGTCTACTCACCCGCCAGCAGCGACTGTGCGACCGTGCGAGTGTCGGTGTTGGCGCCCCAACAGGTGACGATGGGAGCGAGGGTCTCGGTCGCCGGCATCACCCAAAACCAGTATCAGGTCCTCAACATCGGATCACGGGCCGCGACGGTCGCCAAGCCCGGCGACATCGTCGGTCTGCAGGTGGCCGCCGCATCCTCACAGATTCCGAACGAGCAAAAGGCCCAGGACGTCACCGCCACGGTGCGCAACGTGCGGACCTTCATGTCGGTGATCCCGATCCCCGCCGGGTTCGAGTTGATCGACGCGAAGATCGTCGGCGGTGACGAACGCACGTCGACCGGGTCGGTCGTGGCGGTCTGCACCCAGGACGGGCCCGATTGCACGGCCCGACTCACCGGCAACTGGAACCAGACGAAATTCCCCTACGTGCAGGCGAGCATCGGTTCCACGGTCGTTCCCGGGGGCACAACGATCACCCTCCCAGCGCTCGATCTGACCCTGAGGGCCACCGGCGCGGCCGGGACTCGGGGCACCACCGGACTCAGCCAGTTCCGAAACGTCGTCATCGTCGACGTTCCCGTCGTCGGTTCGACCACGATCACCTTCGACTCGTGGCCGAGCAGCGGGTCGAACACGGGTGTGACCCCACCGGTGGCCCCCATGACGCCGCTCATGGACACCGTCATCAACTGATCGTCGCCCCTCGTCATGACACAGCCATCACGACACGGCCATCACGACACCATGCGAGTCGCTGTCAGCGGTGCCACGGGTCTGATCGGCAGCCGTCTCGTCGCCGAACTCCGTTCCGTCGGGCACGAGGCGGTGACGATCTCGCGTCGACCCGGTGTCGACACGATCGTGTGGGACCCCGACCGGGGCGTACTCGCCGACGGAGCGATCGACGGCTTCGACGCGGTGGTCAATCTCGCCGGCGAACCGATCGGCGCCAAGCGCTGGACCACCGAGCAGAAGCGACGCATCGTCGACAGCCGCGTACGTTCGACCGAGTTGTTGGTCGACGCCATGGCGCGCTCCTCTCGACCGCCGACGAGGTTCCTGTCGGGGTCGGCGATCGGCTACTACGGCGATTGTGGCGCTCAAGTCCTCACCGAGAACTCGCCGGCCGGGTCCGGGTTCCTGGCCGACGTGGTTCGGCGCTGGGAAGCCGCCGCCGCACCGGCGGTTGAACTCGGGGTCTCCACGGCCTTGTTACGCACCGGCATCGTGTTGTCGGCCGAGGGCGGTGCCCTCAAACAACAGCTGTTGCCCTTCAAACTCGGCCTCGGTGGGCGCAGCGGAAACGGCCGGCAATTTCAGAGCTGGATTCACCTCGACGATCACGTCCGGGCCATCGTCTGGCTGCTCGAACGCCCCGTGGCCGGACCGGTCAACCTCACCGCTCCGAACCCGGTCACCAACGCCGAGTTCGCCTCGACGCTCGCGTCGGTGCTGCGCCGCCCATGCGGCGTGATCCCCCAGTTCGGCCCCCGGCTGCTGTTCGGTCGGGAGTTGGCGGATACGCTCCTGCTCGAAAGTCAACGAGTGCTTCCCAAGAAACTGGACGACGACGGCTTCGCCTTCCGGTTTCCCGAACTGCGAAGCGCACTCACCAATCTCATTCGTTAACCCCCGAGAATCCGAAACGGAGCAACCATGACCGACGACGCCAAGCAGGTTTCGGCATCACGTGAGATCGCCGCAGCGCCAGCAGAACTGTTCAAGATCGTCGCGGATGCCTCGTTCCACCCGGTGATCGATGGCTCGGGAACCGTTCGTTCCTCCACCGGCAAGAGCGAACCGCTGAAGCTGGGGTCCAAGTTCGGGATGAACATGAAGATGTTCCTTCCCTACCGGCTGACCAGCACCGTCGTCGAGTTTGAACAGGATCGTCTCATCGCCTGGCAACACCCTGGCAAGCACATCTGGCGCTACACCTTCGAACCGCTCGACGACGTCGACGGAACGCCCCGCACGCTCGTCACCGAGACCTTCGATTGGCGACCCTCGCCGATCAAGTTCTACATCGAGGGGCTCGGGTGGCCGAAGCGCCACAAGGTCAACATGGCCAAGACGCTGGAGAACCTCGACACCTACGTCACCAATCGATCGAGCGCGCTCTGAGCCGACGAGCGCGCTGAGTCGATGAGCATCCAGCACTCTCCACGGCCCGGGCTCGCGGCGTGGGATTTCGACGAGACGATCACGACGCGCGACACCCTCGTTCCGTTTCTCACCTTCATCGCCGGACGATCCGCGGTCGCAAAATCGCTCGCTTCCCATGCCCCCGTGCTGGCACGGGGGCTGCGATCCAGCACCCAACGCGACCGCGCCAAGGAACTGGTCCTGTCCGACGTTTTGCGAGGGCGCCAACTCGACGAGGTCGAAGCCGCTGGGCTTCAGTATGCGAGAACACTGCCGCGCCGGTTTCGACGCGAGTCGCTCGAACGCATCGCCTGGCATCGAGCCCAGGGGCACCGTCAGGTCATCGTCAGCGCGTCGCTCGTCTACTACCTGCGCCCGATCGCCGAGGATCTTGGCTTCGACGATGTGATCGGCGTGGACATGGCGGTTGGAGACGACGGCCGACTCACCGGCGATCTCGTCGGCAACAACGTCCGCAAGGCCGAAAAGGCCGCCCGGCTCTCCGCGTGGATAGACGCCGCGGGTCTCATCGACCCCGAGGTGTGGGCCTACGGAGACTCCTCCGGAGACGTCGAGTTGTTGGCGATGGCAACACACCCGACCTGGGTTGGCCGCCGAGCGACCAAGTAGACACCGCCGCAAAACGCGAACCTGGGCGTATCGACGGTCGTAGGTGACCGTCGATACGCCCAGGTTCAGTCGGACCCCGACAGGGGTCGTCGCGAAGCTCAGGCCTTCGGAGGCATCCGGATGCCGCCGTCGAGACGAATGTCCTGGGCGTTCATGTAGGAGTTCGTGAGCAGTTCGAGTGCGAGCGACGCGAACTCGGCGCTGACACCGAGGCGGTGGGGGAACAGCACGGACTTGCCGAGCGCCTCCTTGAACGCCTCGGCGGCCTCGCCCTCGCCGTAGATCGGGGTGTCGATCAGGCCGGGAGCGATCGTGTTCACGCGGATCCCCGCGGCCGCAAGGTCGCGAGCGATGGTGAGCGTCATGCCCACGACGCCGCCCTTGGATGCGGAGTAGGCGGCCTGGCCGATCTGACCGTCGTACGCGGCGACCGACGCGGTGTTGACGATGGCGCCCTTCGCACCGTCGGCATCGCCCTCGTTGCGGTTCATCGCCGACGCGGCGAGACGGATGCAGTTGAACGAGCCGACGAGGTTGATGTCGATGACCTTGCGGAAGATCTCCAGATCGTGCGGCTCACCGTTCTTGCCGATCGTGCGGCTCGCCCAGCCGATGCCGGCACAGTTGACGAGCGACTTCAACGGCGCCATTTCGACCGCGGCATCGACCGCGGCCTGGACCTGCTCGGCATCGGTGACGTCGCAGGCGACGAACAGTCCGCCGATCTCGTTGGCCAGGGCGTCGCCCCGGTCCTGTTGACGGTCGAGGTCGGCGACGACGACCTTGACTCCCCTTTCGGCAAGCAGTCGGGAGGTTGCCTCACCCAGGCCCGAAGCGCCGCCGGTGACGATTGCTGATGATCCGGTGATATCCATGCCCGGATTCTACGGGTTGACCACTTGGTCAAGAAAGCCGGGAAAAGCTTTACTTTTCGCTAGGACTGTCCGAAGAATGTGAAGGCACACTCAAGATCGAAGTGAAAGGCAATCATGGCCACGACGGGTCACAGCGAAATCATCATGAGTCCCGAGTGCCGGGCGTGCTACGACCTGGGGATCGAACCGCTCACCGACTTCCGCTCCGACGCGGGTTGGCGAACGGTCGTGTCCGCACATCGAGCCATCGTGAAGCGCTACCACCCCGACCGCTTTGTGGAACGTTCCGCCGAGGAGATGGCGATGGCCGTCGACCGCACCACCGAAGCTAACTGCGCGTACACGCTCCTGCAGACCGCACGACGCACCGAAGCGCCCCAATCCTGGTACTGAAACCGGCCTGGTACTGAAACCGGAGCGTTCTACACCGGATCCGTGGAACGGCTTGGACGTTTGAGGTCTCTCCGAGCGAGGTCTAGAAGAGCGATTCCTGGGCGACGATCGCTCCAGGTTCACCAGTCGCGCGGCCGCCCAACAACAGCGCAGCCGACTCGCCGGCGAGCGCCCGACCTGCTTCACCACCGACGGCCCCGCGTTGACGCTGCGACGCCTCCACCGCGAGCCGATCGACGAACTGGTTCATCCGATCGGTTCCGTGACCCTTCACCCAGGTGAAGGTGACATCGCCACGGGCGAGCACCACGTCGATGAACGGCTCCCAGAGGTCGCGGTTCGCCACCGCCTGTTTCTGACTGTTGAGCCAACCTCGCGCCAGCCAGCCCCGATACCACCGGTCGTTGAAGCATTTCACGACATAGGTTGAATCGCTGCGCACCTCGATGGGCCCGTCAACCGCCAACACCGCCTGGTGGGCCGCCATGACCTCCATGCGCTGATTGGTGGTGTGGGCCTCGGCCCCGCTCGCCCACCGGTCGCTTAGCCCGGCGCCACGACCCTCCTCCACGAGCGCCCACGCCCAGCCACCGGGCCCGGGGTTCCCGCGGCACGCGCCATCGGTGTACACGACCTGCACCATCGGCGCTCGACCCTAGTTCGTAGACTCGGAGGCAGATCACTTCTCCAGCAAACAAAGGACGTACGAACGATGAGCGCAGAAGGCTTCCTCCAACAGCTCCCCGACGTCGACCCGCAGGAGACCGCCGAGTGGATCGATTCGCTCGAATCGGTCGCCGCCACCCGCGGCAAACCCCGAGCCAGCTTCCTGATCGGCCGCATGGAGATGCGCGCCGAGGAGATGGGTATCGACAACTCGGGGCTCGTCACGACGCCGTACATCAACACGATCCCCCCGAACGAACAGGCGTGGTTCCCGGGCGACACCGACCTCGAACGTCGCATCCGCGCCTTCATCCGGTGGAACGCCGTCGCGATGGTGTCGCGCGCCAATCACGAATCCGATGGCATCGGCGGCCACCTGTCGACCTTCGCATCCTCGGCTGCCCTCTACGACGTCGGCTTCAACCATTTCTTCCGAGGCAAAAGCGACGGCAACCCCGGCGACCATATCTACTTCCAAGGCCACGCCGCGCCCGGAATTTACGCCCGGGCATTCCTCGAAGGCCGCTTCGATGAGGAGGACCTGCACGGGTTCCGCCGAGAGGTCTCTCGCCCCGGGCTGTCGTCGTACCCCCATCCGCGCCTCATGCCGGATTTCTGGGAGTTCCCCACCGTGTCGATGGGGCTCGGCCCGATCAATTCCATCTACCACGCACGGTTCAATCGGTATCTGCAGAACCGGCGCATCGACCCCACCGACGAATCGCGGGTCTGGTGCTTCGTCGGCGACGGCGAATGTGACGAACCGGAAACGCTCGGATCGATCGCACTCGCCGGCCGAGAAGGCCTCGACAACCTCACGTGGGTGGTGAACTGCAACCTGCAACGCCTCGACGGGCCGGTTCGGGGCAACGGCAAGATCATTCAGGAACTCGAAGGAGCGTTTCGCGGGGCCGGATGGAACGTCATCAAAGTCGTGTGGGGTTCCGCGTGGGATGAACTCATCTCCGCAGACGTGGACGGCGTGCTCGTCGAGAAGATGAACACCACCGTGGACGGACAGTTCCAGCGCTACGCAGTCGAAGACGGCCCTTACACCCGTGAACACTTCTTCGGCCCCGACACCCGGTTGCGGGACATGGTGGCTCACCTCACCGATGAACAGATCGCGAACCTGCCTCGCGGAGGGCACGACTACGAGAAGCTGTACGCCGCCTACCACTGGGCGACCCACAACTCGACCGGCAAGCCGACGGTCATCCTGGCCAAGACCATCAAGGGTTGGACCCTCGGTTCCGAGGTGATGGGACGAAACGCGACCCACCAGATCAAGAAACTCAACGCCCACCAGTTGCAGGAGCTGCGCGATCGCCTACGGCTCCACGATGTCATCTCCGACAGCGACCTTGCCGGCGACGATCCGCCGTTCGTGAGGCTGCCCGACGGCAGTCGCGAATTGGAGTACCTGCGTGAACGGCGACGCGCCCTCGGTGGGCCGATCCCACAGCGATCCACGCGGGTCCGACGGCCACTCGACCTACCCACGCCCGCGACCTTCGACGAGCTCCTCGGCGGGTCCGGCGGCCAGCCGGCCTCGACGACCACCGCGTTCACCCGACTGTTGCGCAACCTTTCTCGAGACCCCAACGTCGGGCGACGGATCGTGCCGATCGTGCCGGACGAGGCGCGGACCTTCGGCATGGATTCGCTGTTTCGCGAGCTGCGGATCTACGCATCCGCCGGCCAGAAATACGAGTCGGTCGATCACCATCTTCTGTTGAGCTACGCCGAGTCGGTCGACGGGCAGATCCTCGAGGAGGGCATCACCGAAGCGGGTTCGATGGCGTCGTGGACAGCGGCCGCAACCAGCTACGCCACCCGCGGCGTGCCCATGTTGCCGTTCTTCATCTTCTATTCGATGTTCGGCTTCCAACGGGTTGGCGACCTGATCTGGGCGGCCGCCGACGCCCGAGCGCGCGGCTTCCTCCTCGGCGCCACCGCCGGCCGAACGACGCTCGCCGGCGAGGGGCTCCAGCACCAGGACGGCCACAGCCTCGTGCTCGCTTCCACCGTTCCGCCGTGCCAGGCCTATGACCCGGCCTTCGCGTATGAGACGGCGATCATCGTGCGCGAAGGCATCCAGCGCATGTATGGCGACGGCGAGGACGTCTTTTACTACCTCACCCTCTACAACGAGAACTACCCCATGCCGGCCATGCCGACCCACCTCACCCCCGAGGAGGTGACCTCGGGAATCATCGAGGGGCTCTACCAGTGGCGGCCGCGACCAGTTGGCGACCTGATCCCGGCCTCCATCCTGTTCTCCGGCACCGCCTGGCGGGCGGCGGCCGATGCCGCGGAGATCCTCGCCGAGGACTACGGGGTGGGCGCCGACCTCTGGTCGGTCACCTCCTACAAGGCACTGCGCGAGGACGCGATCGCCGTCGAACGCCACAACCGCCTTCACCCCGGCGAGCCGCGACGCGTGGCCCACGTCACCGAGGCGCTGCAAGGCGACGGGCCGATCGTCGCGGTCACCGATTTCATGCGCATGGTCCCCGACCAGGTGGCCCCCTACTCGCCTCGCCCCTGGACCACGCTCGGAACCGACGGGTTCGGACGCTCCGACGATCGGGCCTCGCTGCGTCGATTCTTCGAAACCGATGCCGCACACGTGGTCGTCGCGGTGCTTTCCCAACTCGCGGACCTCGACACGATCGACGCGTCGGTGGTGCGCTCGGCACTCGAACGCTTCGGGGTCGACCCCGACGTGGCACCGCCGTGGACTCGCTGAGTTAGCCGCTAACCGCTCGCCGCTCGTTTCGACCGCTCGACCTCGACACCAGCCGAGTCCGACATGGTCGATCGGTTCAGCCCCGTCGAACCGATCGACGACGTCGAGGTGCCAGAATCGGGGCCATGTCCAAGGTCAAACTCCCGATCACCGGCAACCCCGACGCCGACCAACTCCTCACCGACAACCCGTTGGCGTTGCTGCTCGGGATGTTGCTGGACCAGCAGGTCACGATGGAAAAGGCGTTCAGCGGTCCCGCCGTCCTCGCCGAACGCCTCGGCCACCTCGACGCCGCGCGAATCGCCGCCATGGACCTCGACGAGTTCATCGCCGTGTGCGTGCAGACCCCGGCGATACACCGCTACCCCACCTCGATGGGCACTCGGGTGTGGGAGGCATGCGTGTTCATCTCCGAGCGCTACGACAACGATGCCTCCAAGCTGTGGAAGCGGGTACGCGACGGGGCCACCCTGCTGACTCGCGTCCGCGAGGTCCCCGGGTTCGGCGACGAGAAGTCCCGCATTTTTGTGGCATTGCTCGCAAAGCGATTCGGCCGCCGACCGCAGGGGTGGGAACTCGCCTCCGAACCGTTCGGCGACGACCAACCACGGTCGGTCGCCGACGTGCACGACGAAGCCTCGCTTCTGGCGGTGCGCGAGGCGAAGAAGGCGGCAAAGGCGAAGAAGAAGGCCGCAGCCGCCGCCAAGGTCACGGCGTGAACCGAGAGATCGCCTTTTCGACATGACCGCTGACACGCCTTCGACCACCGGGAGCAAAGCGCCGAGGCCCGACGGCACCCCGAGGGCCGAAACCGCGAGGGCCGAAACCGCCCGGCTTGCCGCCTGGGCAATGGTCGCGCTGGTCGTGGCACTGTTTCGCAACCGCCTCTGGGCCACCCCCAACCTGGCGATCTTCTCGGAGCTGTCGAAGCACCTCGGATCGAACCCGTTCGAGGGGTCCGGCATCGGCGGCGATTACCTCCTCACCAACGTGTTGGGTCAAGCCATCGCCCGACTCCTCGGCTCGACCGACCCGCACCTGTACGTCCGGGTCCACCTGGGCCTGTTCCTCGTCGCGACCGCGTTGGTCGTGGCACTGACCCATCGCCGTTTCGGCTATCTCAGCGCCAGGACGCTGGTCGTCGCCCTCGCCGCCGCACCGGGCACCACGGTGGTGATGCAATGGCTCGGCCAACCCGACGCGCTCACCTTTCCCCTCGCCATGTCGATCGTCATCGCCCGGTCGTGGCCTGCCCGCGTGGCGCTCGGCGTGCTGTTGGGGCTGTCGCATTCCGAGCAGGGGTTCGCGGCAGCCCTCATCGCGGTGGTCGTCAGCCTCGCCATCGACCTCCTCGGCGACGCCCCCACCGCCGAGGGCGTCTACAAGCTTGCGAGCCGGGTGCCGCTGACGTGGATTACCAGACCGCGCCTGGCCGCGGCCACCGCACCGCTGCTCGGAGTCGCCGCCGGCCGCATGATCGTCGAGGGCTACCTTCGCCTCAACGACATCACCATTTCGACCTCGAGGACGTCGTTTCTCTCCATCGGCGTTCAAGGATTCGCCGAGCACCATCGCCTGTCACCCGGCTGGCTGATCTACTCGCTGTGGGGGCCGTTGTGGGTCGCCGTTGCCGCACTCGCACTGTGGTGTAGCCGTTCACCACGAGCGACCGGAGCCCCGCGTCACGCTGCAGTGCTCCTGGGCATCGGAGCTTTCGCGTCGCTGGCACCGATGCTGATCACCCTCGATCAGACCCGCGTGTATTCGATGGTGAGCGCACCCGTGCTCGCAGGTGCAGCAATCCTGGTGGGGATCCGGGTGATTCCATCCGGTGGGACGGTTCCCTCGACGCGGTCCACCTCGCCGGCCAACGGATCGGCCTGGATCAGCGCGGCGGCACTCGTCGTGGCCCTCCTCGTTCCCGGGATGTTCAATGCCGGCGAGGCCTACTTCGCAACGGACCTTCCGGTAGGGCCCTTCGTCGACTTCCTCGTGCACGGCACCGTCCCCGACGACGATCTCACCGGGTTTCTGCTGGCACCCTTCCCCTTCGAGATTCCCGGCGGCTGATCACGCCTCGTCGTCGCCCACCAGGTCCTCGACCTCGTACGATCCCGGACCGTCGAGCAGCCAGGTCTCGGGGCGACCGCGGACCCCGGGCTCGGAGCGCAACCGGTACCACCGCCCGTCGGCACCGATCACCAACTTCACCCCACCCGGCATTCCGAGCGAGTCGTAGTTCAGCGCGACCGTCCGCTTCGAGATCCCCATCTCGACGAGCGCATCGCGCCCCTCGGCCAGCCGCCGCTGATCGATGAGCCGCGATCGCGGCTCCGCAAGCACCTCGACGGCGACATCGCCACCGAGGCTCCACGCCGCCGCCCAGGACCGCAGCGTTTCAACACTCTGCCTGGTTCTCGACGCCAGCATCGCCATCCCTGGCGTGTGCTGGAGATTGGCCGCACGCCTCGCCAGGTCGCCGTGCACCGTCCCGACGAGACCCGCCGAGGCGCCATCGGCAAGCACCGCCCAGGCGCGTTCGGTGGCATCGAGGGCCAGCTCGTCGACGCTGTGGGGGTCGATCGGGTCCTTCGCCGCCAAGTCGGGTTCCCACGGATCCGGTGCCGCGAGAAGCTCGGGAGCCCCCAACAGCGCCCCCAAGCCTGCTGGCATCGGCGGGAGCTCGACAGATTCGGCTTCCGCAAGGGACACGCCAGCCCAGATCTCGGCGGCATCTGGCTCCTCGACGGTCGCCGGCTGCGGCTCGATTCCGCGAAGCTCATTCCAGAGTGCAGCAAGGTCATCGCGACGCAGCCCCCGAAGTGTCACCAGCGCCAACGGGTCGCTGTCGAATTCGGTGGCGAGGCGATACAGCACCGCCGCGGCGTGGCGGCACGGGTCACCCCATTCGTCGCAGCGACAACTCGAGGCGATCTCGTCGGCGGTCGCGAACAGTTCGATCCCGGCGTCCGCCAGTTCGTCGAGGATCGCGCTCGACAGTTCGCCGTCCAAGAGTGCAGCGACATGTCCCGACTTTGTGCCAAGCACCTCAAGGACCTGACGCCAGCGCTGGGAGGTGAACCGCTCGAACTCGACCCGGGTGTCCTCGCTACGAGCCTCCCCGCGGTCGATCACCAACGGACGCATCGGATGACGTCTCGCTTGATTTCTGCCGGCGGTGAGCCTGGTCGGGTCGATGCCGCTGCGACGCTCCAACCAGTCGATCCACCGCGCTCCGAGCGACGACGACCCGTCGTCGAAACCCGTCACGCCTGCACCCCCAACTCCACGAGTTCTGCCAGGTCGTCATTGGTCAGCTCGGCGAGCCACGCCTCGCCGGCTCCGACGACCGCGTCGGCCAACGCCCGCTTCTCGTCGAGCAACTCGGCGATACGCTCCTCGAGCGTTCCCTCGCAGATGAGCTGATGAATCTGTACCGGGCGGTCCTGGCCGATGCGCCACGCCCGGTCCGACGCCTGATTCTCGACCGCCGGATTCCACCAGCGGTCGTAGTGGATGACGTGGGTCGCGGCGGTCAGGTTCAAGCCGGTACCGCCAGCCTTGAGCGAGATGATGAACACCTGGAACTCGCGTTCCTGGAACCGGTCCACGAGATCGGCGCGACGATCCAACGGGGTCGAGCCGTCGAGGAAGCGGGCATCGATTCCACGGCCACGCAGCCGGTTCGACAACAAGTTGCCCATCACCACGTACTGGGTGAACACCAGCACCGAATCGCCGGCGTCGCAGATCGCGTCGACGAGTTCGTCGAATGCCTCCAACTTCCCGGAACGATGTTCGAGCGGCCCCTCCTGTTTGAGGTATTGCGCCGGGTGATTGCAGATCTGCTTGAGGGCGGTGAGCAGTTTGAACACCAGGCCTCGCCGCGCCAGTCCACTCGCTGCCTCGATCTCGACCATGAGCTCCTGCGACACCGCGCGGTACAGTCCGGCCTGTTCGGCGCTCAGCACGACGGGATGCACGGTCTCGGTTTTCGGCGGCAGCTCGGGGACGATGTCGGGGTCGTCTTTGCGACGTCGCAGCACGAACGGGGCGATCAACCGGGCGAACCGTTCGGTGGCGAGCGGGTCGCGGTCGCGTTCGATGGGAATGGCGATGCGCCGTCGGAATGTCTCCAGCGAACCCAGCAACCCCGGTGTCGTCCAGTCGAGCAGCGCCCACAGGTCGGCCAGTCGGTTCTCGACGGGAGTACCGGTCATCGCCAGGCGCGAACCGGAGGTGAAACGGCGCATGGCGCGAGCCGTCGCCGAGGTCGGGTTCTTGATGTGCTGAGCCTCGTCGGCGACGACGAGTTGCCAGTCGATCTCGACCAACTCGTCAATGTCTCGACGGGCGAGCCCATAGGTGGTGACCACCACGTCATCGGCACCCAACGTCGGCAGGCTGCGCTCGAGGCCGACGTAGGCGACGCATCGCAGGCTGGGCGCGAATCGGGTGATCTCGCGTTGCCAGTTCGCCACGACCGATGCCGGACAGACCACCAGCGTCGGTCCGATCGCGGTCACATCGGGGTCGTCGAGACGGCGCAGCAACGTTGCGATCACCTGGATCGTCTTGCCGAGACCCATGTCATCTGCGAGGACCCCACCGAGGCGGAGCCGAGCCATCTCGTCGATCCACGCGACTCCGCGCCGCTGGTAGGGACGAAGCGTTGCGTTCAGCCCGAACGGATCGACCGCGTCGTGCAACGCCCCCGCCGAACGCACGCGTTCGGCGAGGTCGGCGATCGGACCGGCGACGTCAACCTCGACAAACTGTCCGTCGAAGCTCACGAATCCGCCGAGCGCAGCGGCGAGCGCGTCCGAGGCACGGAGGGTGTCACGACGTCCGATTCGCGAGATGACCGCCGCGTCGACCACCACCCACTCGCCGCGCAGTTTCACAACGGGCCGCTGCGCGTCAGCGAGGCGCTGCAGCTCCTCTTCCGACACCGGCTCCCCGTCGACCGTGGCGCGCCACGTCAGATCGACCACCGCCGACAGGTCGAGGCCACCGACCCCATCGCGCTGCCAGCCGGAATCGACGGTCGCATGGGCGCGAAGCGACCGGGTCAACGCCGCGGGCACCAGAATCTCAAGGCCCGCCATCGTCAGCCCGGAGGCGGCGTTGGCGAGGAGTTCCATCGCTTCGGAATCGTCGAGTTCCATCCCGACCGGCTCGGGCAGTTCCAACAGACGCTCGAGGGGCTTCCACCGCTCGGCCCCGCGGCGCAGGGTGCGCAACACCTCCAACTCTGCGCTGCGATCCACCCAGTCGACCTCGCCGGCCCACAACTGCGCAGCACTCGAAATCACGGCCGGGTCGCTGGTGGAGCGCACCTGAACCTCACACGTGAACGCGAGCCCCTCATCCAGAGGTGGGATCACCCGCAACCCCACCGTGACACGCTCGTGCACCTCGGTGCCCGCCAGTCGGGAACGGAGCCGAGACACGTCGACCGCAGCGCCGGTCGCCCACGCCACCTGGTCGACCGCAACCGCCGCTCCCGGCGTTCGAGGCATCGAGTCCACGACCGCAGCGATCAGGCCATGAACGACCTCAGCCGCCGCCTGCATCCGCTCCGCCCCGACACCGGTCGCGATGCAGTGCGCACTCGGGGGCAGGTGTGTCACCAACAGCGACCGGACGATGAGGTCATCGGAGGTGAGCGGCGACACCACCCAGCGGTCGGTACCGTCGTCGGACACCGAGGGTTGCAGCAGGCCGCGGGCGACCAAGCCGAGCGCCGACCGCACCACCCGCGCTAGCGCATGGGTCGAGGCCATCTCGTTCGACGAACCCATCAACCAGTCGATCGCGGCCGCCATCGGCAGGAAGACCGCATCCACCTCAACCCGTTCAACCCCGACGTCACCGGGGATCACCACATCGATCGAGCCGCGCGCCCCCAGGGATTCGAGCGCATCCACGACTTCGGGGTCGCGGTGCCACAGGGCCAGCCGCGAGGACCTCGGCGGTTCGGCGGGGATGAATGCTGCGTGTACCCGACCTGGCCGGGACAGAAACGTCGAACCTGTCATCGACGCCCCCGAATCCGCCCGTCACCGCTCCAACGCATAGCCGAACAGTCTACGGGGCAATCCGGAGGGTTCCGTCGCTCAGGCGTCCGCCACGGCGGCGTTGTGCTGGCGGTTCAACCATCCCAACAGCACCGCGATCGCCCGAGGGTCGTGGCGCAACTCGTGACCGCCTCCGGCGATGATTCGCAATTCAGCATTCCCATGCGCGTCGGCAATCGCACGCGCGTCGATACTCGGAACGAGGTCATCGACCTCACCGTGCATCACCAGAAGCGGCCGCGGCGCCAAACGCTCGGCTGCTGACACCGCCGTGAGCCCACGAAACTCCCCCGCCCATCGGTCGAAGTCGAAGGGATACCCGGGAGTCTTGATCACGCCAACGCTTCGAGAGTGCTCGACGAGGCGACGGGGATGGCGTGCCCAATCGCTGAAATCCGCCGGTGCGGAGACGGCGGCCACTCCGCGAACGTCGGGTCGACGAGCGCCGGCGCACAACGTGAGGGCGCCACCGCTGCCGAAGCCCGCCAACCACACGGCGCTCGCCCCGAGATCCTGCAGATGGCTGACGGCCGCCTCGATGTCTTGCACCCATCCGCTGAGCGAGAAGTCGCCCTCGGACCTGCCGCAACCGCGAAAATTCATCGTCATCGCGAGCCAGCCCATCTCGTGTGCGATGCGATCGGCCAACTCCGGAAACGACTTGCCGGAAGCCGGAGCCTCACGGCCCCGAACAGGAAACCCATGACACACGACGACCCCGGGCAGCAGCGATTCGGGGATGCCGCGATCCTGTGTCGGGCGGGCAATGTGCGCCGAAAGGCGTAAGCCGTCGACCTCGAGCACCGAGTCCATCGTCGCTTCGCCGGCCATGATGCGGCGACGAGCTAGTTCGCCGCGGACTCGGCGGTGCGTCGTTGCGGACCGAACAGGCGATAGCCGCGGTTGCGCGCCTCATCGAGGGTGTCGGGCCCGAAACACAGATACGTCTCGGCCGCCATCAACTCGTCGATGACCGACCGATACTCGTCGTCGAGTTCGTCGATGTCGTACACAACCTGGCTGCGCTTGTCACCGACGTAGCGGTTGTGTTCGAACTTACCGAGGCGCTTCATAGCGGCGATGTTACGCGCCTTTCGGTCCGGTGCCGAAACCGTCGCGCCCCGGTTCGTCCCTCCGCGACTACGGGGTTGCGACCTGCGGGCCGACCGCGCCGATCCGCCGGTAGTACTCGGCCTGCTGCAACAGCACGGCCGCGACTTGTTCGTCGGTCAGTTCGAGATCCGATTCGTCGGCTTTGCCGAGAATCCATGCGACCGGCTCGTCGTCGTCGACGACCACCAGCTCGTCGTTCACCTCGGCGTCGGTTCGGTAGGACGCGACCCCCTTGGCTTGCATGTAGTCGAGATGCCACAGCAGCACCTGGCGCACCTCGTCGTAGCTCAGCACCGCCGTCATTTCCGCGGGGAGTCGATCGCCCACGAAGATCACCGCCGTGTCGAGGTCGTAGACGGCCGGTCGCGCCTTTTCACCCTGCTGCGACACCACGGAACCCACCGCGACCGCTGCAATGACGAACGCGCTCAACGCGCTGAGCACGACAAACAACCAGATCACGACCCCGACGCTAGTGCTTGCCAGCGCACTTGCTCCCGCACACCGGTTTCCCGATAGCCCCCTTGCGTCGCCCGCGCTCCTTCCGTACCGTCCCCGAGTGGGTCGGCTGGCCCAAGAACGAAAGGCGACTTGGAATGAAACTTCGCAGGCTGGGGGCCGGCGTCGCGCTTGGGGCGCTCGTATTCTCTGCGTTCACTGGCGGTGTCATCACCAGCCAAGCTGGTGCAAACTCCGATCCGGGCGGGGCGACGACGCCCCAACGCGCTGCCGTAGCGTCGACGGTCGCAGCGGGCTACGGCAACACGTGTGCCGTCGTGTCTGGCACGGTTCGTTGCTGGGGCGGCACAACATCGGGTATCACCGGTGGCGCTCCGGCGGACATCTTGAGCGCGGCGAGCGCCGCCACACTCGCCTTGCCGGGCGGGGCGACCGCAGCCAGCGTTTCGGTCGGCCGCGACCACGCTTGCGCGCTCTCGACCGCCGGCGACGTGTCGTGTTGGGGCAACGACGCGTACGGACGCGTCAGCGGTTCCCAGACGGCCACCCATGTCGGCGAGATCATTGAAACGCCCACCAAGGTGATCGTTCCGGGCAAAGCCGTTCAGGTGGCGGCCGGCTGGAACTTCTCATGTGCGCTACTGACGAGCGGCGCGGTGTCGTGTTGGGGACAGGTCGGGGGCGGCAGCACCGGTCCGACGCAGTTCCCGAGCACGGTCGTGCTGGCGTCCCAGGCCACCTCGATCACCGCAGGTCGTCAACATGCCTGCGCCGTGTTGAGCAATGGGTCGCTGCAGTGCTGGGGCTACAACGGCTATGGAGCAACCGGACAAGGGAGCGCCAACGCCAACGGGATGATCACCCTGTCCGGCCGGCCGATCGTCGCCGCGTCGGCATCGTACTTCCACACCTGCGCCGTCACCGCTGGCGGCGAGGTGTACTGCTGGGGCGACGCCGAACACGGCCGCCTCGGACTCGGTCGCTCCGTCGACAGCGGAACCTCACCGGTGATCGGCGACAACGAGCCGGTCGATGCGTTCGGCGCGGTCAACCTCGGGCCAGACAAGGCCGTTCAGGTCTCCGCCGGGTATGACTACACCTGCGTCGTGTTGAATACGTCGAAGGTGCGTTGTTTCGGGATGAATTCGGTGGGCCAGCTCGGACTCGGAGGCAACGTCGCTGCGGTCGGCGCCGAAACCGCGCCCGACAGTGGATGGTTCTACCTCGGCGACAACGAGTTGGTGACCACGGTTTCACCGATCGCGCTGCCCGGAGACACCGCCGCAATCACGGCGGGTGTCTACCACGCCTGCGCGACCTCGACCACAGGAGCGATCACCTGCTGGGGCAACGGCGAAGGCGGGCGGTTGGGCTATGGGGACACCATTCGGCGCGGACAGCAACAGGACGGCTTCTTGAACCAGGCCATCGGGCTGTCGGTCGCACCGCTCACGCCTGGCGGCACGACCACGACCGCTGCTCCCACGACGAGCGCTGCACCTACGACGAGCGCTGCACCTACGACGAGCGCTGCACCTACGACGAGCGCTGCACCTACGACGACCACCACGACCGCTGCACCAACTACCACGGCTGCGCCGCCCACACCCACGACAACGCCGCCAGCCACGCCACCAGGTGGATCCGTACTGGCCCCGGCCCCGACGCCAGTCGATACGACGCCGCCGAAGTTGACTTTGTGGAGCGCGTACCCGGCGCAGGCGGTCGGCCGACGCACGGTGTGTGTGTTCCTCACCTCCGACGAGCCGACGATCACCGCTTGGGCGATCGAACTCCCGGGCAAGGGAACGTTCAAGTCAGCGGTGACCGGCGTCTCAGACGGGCACCCGGCCGCGAGTTGCATCACCTTGCCCGCCTCGGCGCTGAGGAAGGGGAACAACCCCGCACGTTTCGTCGCCGTGGGCATCGATGCGCAGGTGAACTTCGCGTTCGACATCCGCGACACGGTCATCGCTCGCTGAACACCGCTCACCCGTTCGGTTGACCTCGCCGGTTCTCCGATAACCAGTGGTCGTGATCACGACCACTGGTTATCGGAGAACGGGTTTTTGAGGGCGAGGACCGGAGAATCAGATACCGATTCGCTGGGCGAGCAGCTCGCGGTGATAGGTCGGATCGCCGAGGAACAGCTCCGAGCTCTTCGCCCGCTTGAAGTACAGGTGCGCGGGGTGCTCCCACGTGAAGCCGATGCCGCCGTGAATCTGGATGTTCTCGGCGGTTGTGTGGAAGTACGCCTCCGAGCAGTAGCTCTTGGCCAGCGAGGCGACCGACGGCAGTTCGTCGTTCAGTTCCGAGGCGCACCAGCCGGCGTAGTAGGCGGCGGACTTGGCCGATTCGACCTCCAACAGCATGTCGGCGCACTTGTGCTTGATGGCCTGGAACGAACCGATCGGCCGGCCGAACTGCACGCGGTCCTTGGCGTACTGCACCGCCATCTCCAAGCACTCCTGGGCGCCGCCAACCTGCTCGGCGGCGAGGGCCACAGCGGCGAGGTCGAGGGTACGGCTCAAGATGTCCCAGCCGGAACCTTCCGCGCCGACGAGTCGGGCGGGGGTGTTGTCGAAGGTGACCTTCGCCTGCTTGCGGGTCTGGTCCATGGTCGACAGCGGGGTGGCGTTCAGGCCGGCGGCACCGCCCTCGACGGCGAACAGGCTCACCGCCCCGCCGGTTCGAGCGGCGACGAGGACGAGGTTCGCGGTGTGGCCGTCGAGCACGTACATCTTCTCGCCCGAGATCGTGTATCCGTCACCCGACTTCGTGGCCTCGATGGTGATACCAGCTTCATCCCAACGACCGTTGGCCTCGGTGAAGGCGAGGGTCGCGATGGTCTCGCCCGAGGCGATACCGGGCAGGTAGTCGGCCTTGGCGGCATCGTCGCCCGAAGACAGCAGCGCGTTCGTGGCGAGTGCGACGGTCGAAAAGAACGGGGCACACAACAGGCGGCGTCCCATCTCCTCGAGCACGACGATGAGTTCGACGTACCCGAACCCCTGCCCGCCGAACTCCTCAGGGATGATCAGGCTCTGCACGCCGAGCTGTTCGGCGAGCTGGCTCCACACCGCCGGGTCATAGCCCGACTCGGTTTCCATGAGCTCACGCACCGTCGACTCGGAGGACTTCGCGTTGAGGAAGTCGCGAACGATCTTGCGCAGTTCTTCTTGTTCTTCTGAGAAGGCGAAATTCATGGCGACATTCTGTGGCGTGTTGGCCGACGGCACAATCGGCGCGGTGTACACCGCTGTACACCATCGCTGTACATCGTCGCCAGAGCTTCGCTAAGGTCCGGCGATGGAACGCATCGGGGTACGCGATCTACGCGCCGATCTTTCGGCCCACCTGCGTCGGGCCGGAGCGGGCGAACGCATCGTCGTCACGATCGACGGCACGCCGGTCGCCCAACTCGGACCACTTGAGGCCGACCTCGACCACCTGACCATCGACGATCTCGCCGCCAAGGGGCTCATCATCGCGGCACGGCGCAGCGATCGGCCCGAACCGGAGTTCGTCATGCCCATGTGGGCGGGGACGCGCCTCGATCAACTCGTGCGTGAGGTGCGCGGCCGGTGACGCTCATGTTGGACACCACCGCGTTGTTGGCGCGCTATCTCGACGGCCCGTTTCGTCCGATCGTGCTGGACGCGATGCGCTCCGACGACGACTGGTGCGCGTCGGCGTTGGCCCTCAGCGAGGCATTGATGCTGATCGATCAGATCGGTGACGACCCCGAACGGGCGGATGTCTTACGGCGCACCCTGCGCGACGATTGGGAGCGCATCCACGTCGTACCGGTCGACCAGCGGTGCCTCGACCGAGCGAGCGAGTTGGGTCGGACCCAGCCGTTGCGCACGATTGACGCGCTTCACCTTGCGGCCGCGGATCGACTTCCACGACCGGTCCGGTTCGCGACGTTCGACCCCGCGCAGATTCCCGTCGCGTTGGCCCTCGGCTTCGATGTGGTGTCGACCGAGTCGTAGGACTGGTGCTCAGCCGCAGCTGATCAACCCCACTTGAACACCATGAACAACACGGTGATCACGACGACGAGCGACTCGACCATGCCGATGAGTCCCATCTTGTCGTTGTGACGCTTGATCGCCGCAGCGTCGCCGTCCTTCGCAGCGGCCTCGACCGCCCGGGAGCCGGGGGCATACACCATCCCACCGAGCGCTCCGCCGAGGATGATGGCGAAGAATCCAACCGACACGAACGGGTCGGACATCTTGAAAATTTCCTTGCTCATGCCCACGAGGCCCATGCCGGTGACGAAGAGCACGAGAAACGCCGCGCTCTTGATGCGCATCGACACCATGCGCTGAACACCAGCGAGCCAGCCGATGATCTCGTTCGATGCCCCGACGGCCCGCCCGTGGGTCACGCCGATGGCGACGTTCGCCCCGAACCAGACCGCCATCGCGAGAAGGTGAAGGACCAACAAGACGTTGTAACCGGTCGAACCAATAGCTGCGAGCATGTTCATGGCAGCTCAGCCTAGATGCCCGGCCCACGACATCGCCTACCACCCTCGCTTGCGGTGCCGATGCAACCACATCGGTTCCGCCCGGCTCTACGCCGCCATTTGGGGCAACATGGACCCATGGCCGACACCACGTTGCATCATGCCGACACCGATCTTGAGATTCACAAGGTCGTCGTCGGCCCGTTCGAGAACAACGTGTTCGTTCTGCGGTGTCGCCACACCGGCGAGGCGCTGCTCTTCGATGCCGCCAACGAGCACGATCGCCTCCTCGAACTCGCACGGGCACTAGGGGTTCGCCGCATCGTGGAGACCCACGGGCACTGGGATCACATCCAGGCCGTGACCGCGATGCGCGATGCCGGATTCTCCGTCGGGGTGACGACCGAGGACGCTGCGATGCTGCCGAGCTACGACGAGATCCTCGACGACGACACGGTCATCCAGGTCGGCGAATTGCGCGTGCGCACCATCCACACCCCAGGCCACACCCCCGGGTCGATGTGTTTCGTCGTCGAGAACAAGCCCCTACTCTTCAGCGGCGACACCCTGTTCCCCGGTGGTGCAGGCAACACGTCATTGGAGGGTGGCGACTTCACCGCGATCATGGCCTCCATCGACGAACGCCTCTACCGGGGCCTCGACGACAACACGATCGTCATGCCCGGCCACGGCCTCGACACGACCATCGGCGCCGAGAAACCTCATTTCGACGAATGGGTCGACCGGGGTTGGTAGCCGACCGGCGCCACCTGGACGAACTGGTTCTGTTACGTCGGGTTCGGGACCGGATCGACCGCGAGCACGCGCTGCCCCTCGATGTCGAATCACTCGCTCGCGATGCGGGCATGTCAGCCGGACACCTCAGTCGACAGTTCAAAGCCGCCTACGGCGAGCCGCCGTACTCGTACCTGATGACCCGTCGCGTCGAGCGGGCGATGATGCTGTTGCGTCGCGGGGACCTCAGCGTGACCGAGGTGTGTTTCGCCGTCGGATTCAGTTCCCTCGGCACGTTCAGCACTCGGTTCACCGAACTCGTCTCCATGTCGCCGAGCGCATATCGGCGGCTAGCTGCTGACGCCAACGCCGCCGCCACGGCTTCAACGCCAATCGGTGCGACCAACACCAACGGCATCCCGTCGTGCGTGGCCCGACACGCCACCAAACCGATCAGGAATCGAGAAGCCCTTCTGCGAGCACACCCGTAGGTTCGACACCATGAACATCACCATCCGCAACTCATTCCTTCCCCACATCGACCCAGATGCCTCAGTCGCGTTCTACCGCGACGTCCTCGGCTTTGAGGTCCGACTCGACGTCGGCTACGAGGACATGCGTTGGATCACCGTGGGACCCACGGGCCAACCGGACGTCTCGATCGTGCTGCAACCGCCGGTCGTCGACCCCGGCGTGTCCGAGGACGAACGGCGATCGATCGCCGAAATGATGGCAAAGGGTGTCTTCGCCGGAATCGTCCTCGCCACCCCGAACGTCGACGAGACGTTCGCCCAGATCGAAGCCCACGGTGTCGAGGTCATCCAGGAGCCGACCGACATGCCGTACGGGGCGCGGGACTGCGCGTTCAGGGACCCCGCCGGCAACATGGTGCGCCTCCAGCAGTGGGACTGATCGGCTGACCGCCGCCAGCGGACTTCGGCCCTGTTGACCAATCAGGCTTGGGTGCCTGGCCTTGATTTCCGGAGATCCTCGAGAATTCTCGAGGATTCTCGGCGTCTCGGGCTTCGTTGTCGGTGGTCGCGTTTAGAGTCATACATATGTTCGATGGCTTCGACAGCGAGCTGAATAGCCTGGGTGCCGGGATCGACGATGTTGCGGTCCTGTTCGAGCTGCAACGCCGTTTGGATCTGCACATGATCGACGCGCTCGGGGAGTTGGATGCTGTTGGGATGACCGACGTCGTCGAGGGCCTGTCCACCAAAGCGTGGGTGTCGAAGACGGCTCGTTGTTCGGGGGTGACCGCGGCCCGGCGGGTTTCGGTCGCTCGGGCGGTGCGGCGGCGGTATCGGCCCGACGTGTTGGACCGGCTGCGGTCCGGTGTCGTGGGGTTTGATCACCTGGTCGTGATCGGACGGTGGTCGAACCCGCGTATCGAACCCACCTGGTCCGACAACGCCGGGCCCATGCTGGACCTCGCCAAGCATTTGACGTTCGCGAAATGGGAAAGGGTCATCGCCGCGTTGGCACGCCTCGTCGACACCGACGGCACCGAACCCGCCCCACCAGCAGAAGAGTCCTGGCTCGATCTACGCGACATCCACGGCCCCGACGGTGTCATCGGTGTGGAGGTCGTCGGAGAGTTTTTCGGCGACTACGCGGAGGTTGTCCGCCAAGCCATCAACGACGCCACCGCACGTCACCGCAAACAGGTTCGAAACGACGCCGAACAGTTCGGCGGGTCACCGACAACATCAGAATCGCAGTTGCGGGCCAAAGCGTTGATGGACCTGTGCCGTTTCGGCACCCAGTTCACCCTGTCGGGCAACTACCGGCCAAGAACCGCAGAAGTGTCAGTGATTCTGCAGGCCGACGAACACGGCCAACCACGCGCGTATTCGCCTACGGGTGATCCACTCACCGCGGACGTGATCGAACGGATGATGTGTGACCCAGAACTCCGCGCTGTCCTGTTGGACTCGTTGGGCCAACCGTTGGATGTCGGCCACTCCGTGCGATTGGCGACCGATGCTCAACGCGCCGCACTCGCAGCGCGTGACGGGGGTTGTTGTTTCCCCGGCTGCGATGCTCCCGCACACCACACCGAAGCCCACCATGTTCGCCATCACCGCAACGGCGGCTCCACCGCGGTGAACAACCTGGCGTGCCTGTGCCGACACCACCACGGCCTGGTGCACCGCGTCGGCTGGGCCATGCACATCACCACCGACGGATGGACCCTCTACACCCACCCCTGCGGGATCACCATCTGGGGACAACAACACGGCGTACAACGCCAAGGCCCCATCCCCGAAGAGTTGAACACCCAACCCGAACCACCGATTCGGCCCAAAGTGAAAGTCCGCGGCGGAACCATCGACCTCGCTGACGCGATCGCCACCATCCGACGCCGCTACGACCGAATGACCGCCACCCCCAACACCCGCATCCACCGACCCCACGACGCCCGCCGGTCAAACACAGGCCGAAACTCGGGCAGGACCGGACGAACCGGTGGAGCGACGAGGGCCGGGCGCCCCACAGTCGGGCAACTCTCCCTCACCCCGACCAAACCACCCCAACCACCGATACGCCAATGAACCGGCGAGGCCCAGCTGACGGCCCCATGAACCCACGATGACCCGGGCCTGGATGTCCAGGCCCGACCGACCCGGGACGGCTACCGACTCGGCGTGGACCAGGCGCTGTCGGCCTGGCACCACTCTCCAACCCCGCCTCTTACTCCCCGGCGGCGATTCTCTCTCCGGCGGCAATTCTTTCTCCGGCGGCGATTCTGCGCGCCCGCCGTGCGATCGGATCGACCGCGGCGGCGACGATCCAACCGATCGCGGCGGCATTGACGGCGGTGAAGAACCTGGCCATCACCCCGTCACCGTTGCGAGCCAGCGCCCAGGCAACACCGCCCACCGTCGCAGCCATAAGGACCCCGCGCCCGTGGCGCCCGAGCGGGGTAACCCGGGCTCTCCACTGGGGCCACCATCGCCGCATCAGTTCCAAGACCACCAGCATCAGCAGCAGTGAACTCGCGACCTGGCCGATCGGGATCCCCCCGACGTGCCAGTGGGTGAGCTCGTCGAGCACAAGATGTGTGAGCCCACCGACATAGGCGCTCACCGCAGTGATCCACCACCTCGGACGCCACGCGTCGACAAGCACCCACCGCCGCACCGCCAACGCGATGACGGTGGCGGGAACAAGGATGGTGTTCAAGGAATTTGAGAGCTGATGACCATCGACCCACAGTGCGATCCCCATCGGCCCGTAGAGCCAGCCGACGGTGATGTACCAGGCGTCAGGGATCATCGATCCAACGACGAGCGCCACCCCATCGACCTGTTCGGGCCAGCGACGTTTGATGGGCAGAACCGGCGCCTGATGAGCCAGAAACGTAAAGGGCACAACGCCCGTCTAGCACGACCCGATCAGCGAGCCGTCGTGGGCCACCAGCGACCGACCGACCCGCGACCGACCCACGACGGCCGCGCGAGGACGGCCACGCGAGGAAGGGCAGATTCGAGGCGAGGGGTACGTTGTTGAGATGCCCGAGCCGGCCATCAACGCCGAACAGCGCCCCATCGACGCCACGCCGGTCCACACCGACGACCTGCCACTGACGCCGTTGCGCGACCGCAACATCGAGGTGTCCTCGTGGATCGAGGCTCCCCGCGACCTGATCGACCTACACCTCACGCTCCCACCGGAGGCTCCGGACCAGACCGGAGCCGGTCGCACCCGCCGAACGTTCTACAAGAGACGGATCGGTCCGTGGCTGCTGTGGAGGACGGGACCCGCGGCGAGAGATCACGCCCGTTACTGGGCCGGCCACAAAGACGACCTGTCGCGTTCGTTCACCTTTCGGCTTCACCCCGACGGCACCGGTTCCGGAATCGGCCCCAGCGGGCGCCTTCACGATCGATTTCGGGACTGGAAACTCGACCTCAAGGCGCACCCCGACCGCCACCCGACCATGCCGTAGCCTCACAAGCAGCTATTTACACTACCGGGATAGGAGGAATTAGGATCGTGTCCATGAACGCACCCCTGTTCGAGATCTCCGACCTCCGCGCCGCGCCCGCAAGCGTCGAGTCGGGAGCCGACATCCTCAACGGCCTCTCCCTCACAATCCGCGACGGCGAGGTGCACGCGATCATGGGTCCGAACGGCTCCGGGAAGTCGACCTTGGCGTCCACCTTGATGGGAAGCCCGGAATACCGGGTCACCGGCGGAACGATTCGCTACAAGGGCGACGACATCACCAATTGGCCCGTCGACGAGCGCGCCAAGGCCGGGATGTTCTTGGCGTTCCAGTACCCGCAGGAAGTGTCTGGGGTGCCGGTGCGGTCGTTCCTGCGCCAAGCGATGGGCCAGCGCAAGGGCATCGAGGACATGTCGATTCTCGAGGTCCGCGTTGCGATGATGGAATGGATGACGCGCCTCGACATGGACCCCGCCTTCGCCGATCGCATGTTGAACGAAGGGTTCTCGGGCGGCGAAAAGAAGCGCAACGAGATCCTGCAGATGGCAATGCTCGAACCCGACCTGGCAATTCTCGACGAAACCGACTCGGGCCTCGATATCGACGCGCTACGAGTCGTCGCCAACGGGGTCAACGAAGTCCGCTCGGCCCGGCCGCAGATGGGAACCCTCGTCATCACCCACTACCAGCGCCTCCTCGACTACCTCGAGCCGCAGTTCGTGCACATTCTCATCGGCGGACGTATCGTCGAGAGCGGCGGCATCGAACTCACCCACCGACTCGAGTCCGAAGGGTTCGCCCCCTGGTTGGAGCATGCGTCATGAGCGACCTCGACCACGACCTCGATGTCAACGCCATCAAAGCCGACTTCCCGCTGTTGACCTCCACCATGGCGGGTGAGAGCCACGACCAACTCATCACCTACCTCGACTCGGCGGCCTCCTCACAAAAGCCGAACGTCGTCATCGACACGGTCAGCGACTACTACCGTCGGCTCAACGCAAACGTCGCCCGCGGGGTGTACGAGTTAGCCGAGGCGTCGACAAACGCCATGGAGGACGCCCGCCGGAGCGTCGCACGGTTCGTCAACGCACCATCGACGAATGAGATCGTCTTCACTCGAAACGCCACCGAGTCGATCAATCTGGTCGCCAACACGTGGGGACGACAGAACCTCGGCGCAGGTGACGTCGTGGTGCTGTCCCAACTGGAGCACCACGCCAACATCGTGCCGTGGCAGATGCTCGCCGCCGAGAAGGGCTTCGAGATCCGGTGGATCCGCCTCGACTCCGATGGCCTGCTCGACTTGAGCGACCTCGACCGACTCCTCGTCGGCGCCAAATTGCTCAGTGTCTCCGCGATGTCCAACGTTCTCGGAACCCTGACGCCCATTCCGCAACTCGTCGAAGCCGCCCACGCGGCTGGAGCGATCGCCAACATCGACGCATGCCAGTTCGTTCCCCACGTCCCCACCGATGTGCAGGCATGGGGCGCCGACTTCGTGTCGTTCTCGGCGCACAAGATGTGCGGGCCCACCGGGGTCGGCGCGCTGTGGGGACGGATGGAACTCCTCGAGTCCATCCCCCCGTTTCTCGGTGGCGGCGGAATGATCCTCAACGTCACCCAGGACGGTTTCAGCACCACCGACGTGCCGCAGAAATTTGAGGCAGGCACCCCGGCAATCGCCGAGATCGTCGGATTCGGCGCCGCTTGTGAGTACCTGTCGAACATCGGTATGGACGAGGTCCGAAACCACGAAAAGGTGCTCACCACCTACGCGTTGAACGCCTTCGAGGACCGGTTCGGCGGTGCGCTCACCGTTCACGGCCCAAAGGACCCCAACCTCCGCGGCGGGGTGTTCTCGCTCGCCCTCGACATGGTGCACCCCCACGACCTCAGCCAGGTCCTCGACCAGCACGGCGTCTGCGTCCGTGCCGGGCATCACTGCGCCAAACCGCTCATGAAAGTGCTCGGAGTCGGCGCGACCGCACGAGCTTCGGTATATATCTACAACGACGAGCGCGACATCGACGCGCTCTGCGACGCACTCGCGGCGGCCCAGGCGTTCTTCGCCTTCTGAACGCCCCGCTCCACCTCACCCCCACCGTTTACCAGGAGTCCACACCATGGCCGGTCTCGAAGATCTCTACCGCGAGATCATCCTCGATCACTACCGTTCGCCGCGAAATCGCGGTGAGCTCGAGACGCCCCCCGCGACCCGCACGGAAGGATTCAACCCGCTCTGCGGCGACGAGATCGTCGTCTACCTTCAGCTCGGAAATGGCGAGGGCGACGAGCGGACCATCGAGAACATCCGCATCGGCGGGCAGGGGTGTTCGATCAGCCAGTCCTCCGCGTCCATGATGAGCGCTGCGGTCTTGGGCAAGTCCGTGGCCGAGGCACGAGAACTCATGCGCGGATTCAAAGCGATGATGTCGATCCATGAGACCTCGCTCGAGGACGGTGAGGAAGTTCCGATCGAGGCGCCTTCAGACCTGACCTTGGGCGACCTTGAGGCGCTTCGCGGCGTGGTGAAATTCCCGGTGCGTATCAAGTGTGCAACCTTGTCGTGGAACACCCTCGACGAGGGGCTCACCTCGGCATAGGTTCGGCGCTCAGGGGCCACGCTGATACGCCTCGTTCCTCCGCCTATCCACTCACCTCCACAGCCGTCCACCCAACCCTTCTGCGCCGTCTCCGAACGCACTCCAATCGTCGGCCGGGAGTGTGACGACCGAGACCCCGGGGTCGCTGTCGGCAACCGTGGCGAGCGCATCGTTGTACCGACGCTGTAGTTCGACGCGTTCCGGGCTCCACACACCACCGGCGAGCGCCAACGCCGACCAGTCCTCCACCGTGACCAGATAGACCCGCTCGATCCCAGCGTGGCCCGACCGAAGCGACGCGATGCCGGCACGAGTCGCCTCGACGTACACCGCCTCGGCTGCCTCCGGGGAGAGCCGCTGGTCACCGTCGACCATCGGCGACGTGTCGTTGAACCCCGCCGAAACGACCGCGACGTCCGGGTGGAACGCCGCCGCTGCATGGGTCCAGCGCGTGGGCCAGTTGCGGCAGTACCCCGATGCCCGCTCGGACTCCTCGCCGCGAAGTACCTCGCGGTTGTCGTCCGGACCGCTCGCAATCGAACACCCGGCATCAGCGATCGTCCACACCGCCAACGCGCTGCCCGGATCATCGTCGGAGTCGTCGGGCTCGCCGGCAAGTCGATCGCCGAGGACGATCGCACTGAGATCTCCGGTGACCAGCACTCGGCGCTGACCCTGGGCCGCGGTCGGCATCTCCACCGGGGAGTCCCAACGCCGGTTCCAGTCCTCGCGGGCGGTGGGCACCATCAGCAACAACGACGCGAGCGCGATCGCGTAGCCCACACCCGCGGCTCCCCAACCGAATCGCACACGTCCGGTTCGAAACGGCTGCTCGACGAACCGATACGACGCCTCCACCACGGCCGCCAGCACGGCGAGCCTCACCGCGGCCAGGAGCCACCCGCTGTCGATTCCGGTGCGGCCCGACGACAGGATCCGAAACACCGGGATGTGCCACAGGTAGATGCCGTAGCTCACCTGCCCGACATGGCGAACCGCTCGCCTCTCGAGAACTCCCACCAACCACGTTGGCGGATTGGTCGCCGCGGCGACCAGCAAGGTCGCGGCGGCGGTGATCACGAGAAATCCCCATGGGTAGAGCCATGCGTCCTGTGGTTCGACCAACACGCTGACCGCTCCCAACACGATGAACCCGGCCGCGGCGGCCGCCCCGCACCAACGGGCGTCGAGCGGACGCTGCGTGACCCCCGAGTACGCCAGGGCCGCACCGGCGAGCAGTTCGAAGGCGCGGGCATCGGTGCGGAAGTAGCCGACCACCGGACCGGCGAACGCCATCGAGGTCGCCGAGGCAGCGATGGCGACGCCGACGATCATCACACGCCTCGACGGGGACGCGACCTTGCGGACCAACAGCAGCCCGGCGATTGGCCACACGAGGTAGAACTGCTCTTCGATCGCCAGCGACCACAGGTGATCGAGCACGGTGTTGGTGTTGTGGAGGAATACCGGCGAACGGCCGAAGAACGCCTCGACGAGATTGGTGGTCCATGTCAGCGCTCCGCCCGCATGAGCGATGTACAGCGCGGATCCGGTATCGGTCCACCACAGCGCGACCGAACACACCGTGACGAGCACCAGCACCGCCGGCACCAGCCTGCGGATCCGCCGTCCCCAGAACGCCGCCAGGTCGATGCGGTCGTGGCGTTCGTGTTCGACATTCATCATCGAGGTGATCAGGAACCCTGACATGACGAAGAAGATGTCGACCCCGATGAACCCGCCGGGCAACACGCTCGGCCAGAAATGGAAAACCACGACGGCGGCAACGGCGAACGCGCGAATGCCGTCGAGCGCGGGGAGATACTTCCAGGATCGGGTCACGGCATCCCGTCGCCCTCGACCAGCCCGTCAAGCGCCAGCCCTGCATCCACCCCACCCAACAGCCCGTTGATACGCGCGGCAAGGCGCACGTCCCGTTCGGTGATCGCACCGACGTCATGGCTGCGCAGTTCGATCGTCACCACGTTGTAGGAGTTGCACCAATCCGGGTGATGGTCGAGCTCCTCGGCCAACGCGGCCACCACCGTCATGAAGGCGAACGCCGAAGCGAAATCGACGAACTCGAATCGCCGCACGAGCGCTCCGCTGTCGCGCTGCCATCCATCTGGGGTCACCGTTTCGGCCGTCACGGTTCCATCATGGCGCGGGGCCGGAGCAGAGTCGGTCACCATCGACCGGTAGGGTGGCGCCATGGCACAAGTCCGTTCCGCAATCCTCTGCGACTTTGCGCAGGTCCGAGAGGGTCTCGTCTTCATCTCCTCCGGCGGCATCACCCGCATCGCCGCCCCCCAACCGGGCTCACCGGTGCAGTTCTTCGCAGCGTGCGACCTGGAGGTCTTGCCATTCGAGATCGGCGAGGCCCACACCCTGACGTTCAAGGTGGTCAACGCCACGACGGCGAAGGTCGCGTGGGAGGCGAACCTCCAGGTCAACACCACGGCCAACCCCGACGGCCTCTTTCCCGGCGAGAGCCTGCACGTGCCGATCGCGTTTCGCGTCGGCCCGTTCCCGGTCGAGGCGTTCGGTCCGCACGACCTCAAAGTGTCGATCGACAACTACGAGACCGAACTGTTGACGTTCTACGTGCTTCAGATGGTCCAGCCCCCGGGCCAAGCGGCCGAGGATCAGTCTCCGAACGAGTAGCGGACCTCGACGACGACCTCGGTGCTGTGCTCACCGCCCATGAGCGGGGTGGCGGGGCCGGAGTCGGCCATGGCCATGCGGACCATCGGTTCGCCGGGGCGACGCACCACATCGAGTTCGCGAACCCACTCCACGGCCCCAATCCGACGGCCGGTAAGCGCCGCCAGGTGCTCACCGCGATGACGGGCATCTTCGACCGCGGCCTGGCGGGCCGCGTCGCGGTCATCGGTCAGGTCTTCCTTGGCAAACGCCAGGCCCTGCACCTCCACGGCTCCGCCGGCCGCTGAGGTCGCTGCGTCGAGCACCGATCCCACGGCCCCGGCATCGCGAACCAGGCAGGTGACGATGTTGCGCACCCGGTAGCCGTCCAGGATCGAACGTTCGTCGACGTGACTCCACTCCTGCTGGATGGAATAGGTGTCGGTGCTGATGTCCCGTTCGTCGACACCGTGGCCGCCCAGCGCGTCCAGGAGCGCCCGAGCAGCCGTCGCCGCCGCCGCGATGGCGGTCGGGGCATCGGCTTCGCGAACCGAAACCCCAAGGGTCAACGTGACGACATCGGGTGCGCTCGATGCGCGGCCGCGCCCGATCACCTGAATTCCGCTGGCCGGGCCGTCGAACTGATTGCTATCGATCACTTCTCGCTCCTCGTCGCGTTGGCCCCGAGTCTGTCCCAGGCGGCGCTCAGAGTCCCAGCGGGTCGGCGAAGGGGTCGGGTGCGTCGTCTGGCGAGGACAGGGGCTCGTCGTCGGGCAACGAGTCGAGCCAGTGGCCGTAGCCCGTCTCTTCAAGCCGTTCGGCAAGTTCGGGGCCGCCCGACTCGAGGATCTGTCCTCTGGCGAAAATGTGCACGACATCGGCGTGAAGCTTCTCGAGCAACCGGTTGTAGTGGGTCACCGCGATCACGCCGAGGCCCCATTCCTTCGTCGCGTCCTCGACCCGCTGGGAGACCTGCGCGAGCGCGTCGACGTCGAGGCCCGAATCGATCTCGTCGAGTACCGCGAACTTCGGACGAAGCAACGCCAACTGAACCGTCTCGTTGCGCTTCTTCTCGCCGCCCGACAGGTCGACGTTGAGCGGACGATCCAACAGCGCCGTCGCTAGTCCGACCCGCTCGGCCTCGGCGGCCAGTGTCGCCTCGAGGTCGGCTCCGGAACGATCGATGGCGATCGACTCCGACAACACGTCGGTGAGGCTCACGCCGGGCACTTCGGTGGGATATTGCATCCCGAGAAACAACCCGGCAGCGGCCCGTTCGTGGGTCGGTATCGCTATGAGATCGACCCCGTCGAGCGTGATCGTTCCTCCGGTGACCTCATAGCCGGGCCGGCCCATCAACGCGTTGCTCAGCGTCGACTTTCCCGAACCGTTCGGCCCCATGATGGCGTGCACCTCCCCGCTGCGCACCGTGAGGTTCACCCCGTTGAGGATCTGCTTTCCGGCGACACTCGCCGTCAGGTCTCGGATGATCAACTCGCTCATGACAACACCTCGTTCATGACAACACCAGCAACACCTCGCCGTCCTCGACGGCGAGGTCATAGGTCGGGACGGGACGGGTGGCGGGCAGGATCAGCGCCTCACCGGTTTCGACGTCAAAGGCCGCACCGTGTTTCGTGCACACGACCAGACACTCGTCGGTGTCGACCTCGCCGGTGCTCAACGGGACGTTCTGGTGCGAACACCGGTCTTCGAGCCCGTAGACCTTGTCCTCGATCCGGATCACGGCCAGGTTGAACCCGTCGAGTTCAAAGCGAGCCATCCCGCCGTCGTCGATCTCGTCCAGCCGGCACAAACGCACGACGGTGGTCTCACCAGGTGAACCGTCGATCATCGCGAACCCGCCAGCTTGTCGGCGATCAGCGGGGCGACCAGGTCGACGACGCGTTCATCGGCGATCGAGCCGAGCACCTCGGCGAAGAATCCGTTCACGACCAGCCGTTCGGCGGCCTCCGGCGGTACGCCCCGGCTTTCGAGATAGAAACGCTGCTCGACATCGATCGGGCCGACCGCGGTCGCGTGACTGCATTTCACATCGTTGTGGTGGATCTCCAGATTCGGAACCGATTCCGCCCAGGCATGCTCCGAGAGTGTGATCACCCGGTTCGACTGGTTGGCGTTGGTGCCCGCCGCTTCCTCGCCCACCTGGATGAGGCCGGTGTACACCGCGTGCGCCCGATCGTCGACCGCCCCCTTGAACACCAGGTCCGACATGGTGTCGCGCGCCTCGTGGCTCTGGAACGTGCGCAGGTCGTGCATCTGGTCGCCCGCACCGAGATACAGCGCCGAGATGCGCCCGGATGCACCGCGGCCGACCAGTCGACAGTCGAAACGGTTCCGGGCGTAGGCCCCGCCGAGTGCGACGTGGTCCATCGTGAGTTCGGCCTGCTGCCCGACCGACGTGCACACCCCAGCAAGGTGGGTCACCGAGGTCGCGAGGTTGTTGACCGACACGCGGGTGACCCTCGCCGCATTGTCGAGGTGCAACACGGTGCGGTCGACCACGAGCGCGTCGACGGCCTCGGAGCCAACCCACTCGACGAGCCGCAGCGACGCGTTCTCGCCGACGGACACGATAGTCCGCGGCACGATCAAGGCATCGGCGGCATCGACGTGGTGCTCGATATGGATCGGCGCATCGACCACGACACCGCGTGGCACGATGATCACCAGCGGGTCGGGAGCGAAGCCGGCGTTCAGGTCGTCGAAGCTGTCCGGTCCACCGACGGGTTCGGGCAGGTCGAACCCGAGCGGTTCGGTCAGCGTGCGGGCGGACGCCACGACGACGCCTTTGGCGGCCAACGCATCGTCGATCGCAACGGCCACGACCTGGCCGTTGCGCAGCAGTGCGCGTCCGGCGAACGGGCCGAGGTCGACCGATGAGACCGCCACCTCGGTCGGCGTGTCGTGCAGTGCATATTTCGAGACGTCGACGTCGCCGATCCTGCTGTAGCGCCACTCTTCACGTTCGGCGGTCGGCGCTTCGCCACGTTCGTAACGCTGTGCAGCGGCGAGGCGCTGTGCGCTGAGCCAAGCGGGTCCGGGAATGGATTCGGCGAAGGTTGGGGTGAGTGCGTCGGCAGGCACGGCGTCGTTGCGTCCTCGTTCGATCTATGCCGATCGGGAATTAGTCCCATGGCGATAGGAGAAATCCTAGCTGAGGGAACCCTGCCGCCGAAAAGCGACGACTTCGTCCAAGACGTGTCAGCTCAACCCTTGCGAAACCACTTCGACAGCTTCGAACGCAGCCCGCCGCGGGCCGCTCGGGCACGTTCCGCATCGACCTCGGCCCGCGTCTGTTGCGCCACGGCGTTCACGATCTCTTCGGCCGCATCCAACAGATCGCCGATCGACGAATCGTTGCCCAGACTTGCGGGTTCCGCGGGGGTTTCGGGGGTGATGAGCGAACCGTGGGCCCAGTTGACATCGGCGAGGCGCGGCTCGAAGGACGAACAGTTCTCCGGACACCGCCACGGCGCCTCCGGGGCGAGGTCGAGGTCGCACTTCCGCACGGTTTCACCGGTCGGATAGGAGCGACTTTCGAAGTACTTGCACTCGGCTCGCATGGGCATTTGCGTATCTTCGCATCCCCAACTCCTCAGCAGAGTGCGAAACCTGCCGATCTTTTCAGTATGACGACGGTGCAACCCGAACCCATCGAAACGAACGCGCCGGTCCCGGCGCCGGAATCGACGCCGCATTTGGCAACCACCCCGGAGTCGACGGCGGGCGGAGTGGACGGGATCCTGCGGGTGCTCGGACTGATCGACCTTCCGGTGGCCGTCACCGATGCCGAGACCACCATCTTGTGGTGCAGCCATGCGCTCGCGGACCTCGCCGGGTACCGGGCGGAGATACTGATCGGTCAGCGTTTCGCTCAAGCACTTGGCACCGAGCGACCGGAACGCGTGACCGCCGTCCTCAAAGACGTCGCCACGAGCGAGCGGACGGTCGGCCGGGCCGCGATCGCCGCGACCGACTGGGCCGGTACGGTACGCCAGCTTGCAATTTCGGCGTCACGCATGCGCGACGGGGGCGATTCGGGCGGGTTGTTCATCGTCGCGGAGAACCGCACATCGGAGCGACGCCGCCTTTACGCTCAGGGCGCGAACCCCATGTCGACCCCGTCGACCGGTGCTGGCGGAGTGCTCGACTCGCTGCCCTCCCGGTTCACCTTCGAAAACCAGTTCGACACATCCCAGCGCCGTGCCCAACGCACCCGCGTGCCCCTCGCGGTGTTCATGTGCGGGATCGACGGCTACGACGACGTCCTGCAGCAACTCGGAACGGACGCAGCCAAGACGTTGATCGACGCGACTGCGGCACGACTGTCGCACGCGCTACGCAGCGAAGACCTGCTGATGTACGACGGCGAGGACCGCTTCGCCATCGTGGCCGAATCGGTGCCCAACGACCAAGTCGCCCACCAGACGGCACGGCGCATCCGCCTCGCGGTGAGCGAACCGATCTCGATCGCTGGAACCGAACTCCACCCTGGACTCTCGGTGGGAATCACCTACGGGTTGGGCACCGAGCGCTACGACGACGTCGCCGAACAGGCCGCGCGGGCGCTTGCCCACGCCCGTTCGACCGGAGCCAACCAGACAGCCACGTTCGACTCGCTTGGTCTACTCGAAGCGCAACCCTGAGCGCTCGCGTTGACCGTCAACGCCAGCCACAGGCGCGGTCAGCCGACGCTGCCCTCCATCTGGAGTTCGATCAGACGGCTCCATTCAACGGCGTACTCCATCGGCAACGTCCGGGTGATCGGTTCGATGAATCCGTTGACGACCATCGACATCGCCTGCTCCTCGGACAGGCCCCGGCTCTGCAGGTAGAACAGCTGTTCATCGGCGACCTTCGACACCGTCGCCTCGTGGCCGATGACGGCGTCCTGGGCTCCGATCTCCATGTACGGGTAGGTGTCGGAGATCGACAGGTCGTCGAGGATCAGGGCGTCGCACTGCACATGGGCCTTGCAGCCGTACGCCCCCTCGTCGACGTGCACCAAGCCGCGGTACGAACTGCGGCCACCGTCCTTGGAGATCGATTTCGACACCACCTTGGAGGTGGTTTCCGGTGCCGCGTGCACCATCTTGGCGCCCGTGTCCTGGTGTTGACCCGGCCCGGCATAGGCCACCGAGAGCACCTCGCCGGACGCTTTCGGGCCGACGAGTGTGCAGCCCGGATACTTCATCGTGAGACGTGACCCGATGTTGCCGTCGATCCATTCCATGTGGCCTTCGGCCTCAACCCGAGCGCGCTTGGTCACCAGGTTGAACACGTTGTTCGACCAGTTCTGAATCGTCGTGTAGGTGACGCGTGCCGACGGCTTCACGACGATCTCGACCACCGCCGAGTGCAGCGAGTCGGAGGTGTACACCGGGGCCGAGCAACCCTCGATGTAGTGCACCTCGGATCCCTCATCCGCGATGATGAGGGTGCGCTCGAACTGCCCCATGTTCTCCTGGTTGATGCGGAAATACGCCTGCAAGGGCATTGGCACCTTCACGCCGGGCGGCACGTAGATGAACGACCCGCCCGACCACACGGCGGTGTTGAGGGCACTGAACTTGTTGTCGTTGAGCGGGATGACGCGCCCGAAGTACTGCTTGACCAGGTCCGGGTACTCGCGCAGCGCCGTGTCCATATCGCAAAACAGAACGCCCATCTTTTCGAGGTCTTCGCGATTGCGGTGAAACACGACCTCGGACTCGAACTGGGCGGTCACCCCGGCGAGATACTTGCGCTCGGCTTCGGGGATTCCGAGCTTTTCGTAGGTCTGCTTGATCGCGTCGGGCAGATCGTCCCAGCTGTCGACCTGCCCCTCGGTGGGCTTGATGTAGTAGTAGATGTCGTCGAAGAAGATCTCCGACATGTCTCCGCCCCACCGCGGCATGGCACGTTTCTCGAAGGCCTTGAGCGACTTGAGGCGACGCTGCAGCATCCAGTCGGGTTCGTTCTTCATCCGCGACATGTCGCGAACGAGTTGTTCGTCCAGCCCCTTCTTGGGCTTGTAGACGTAGTCGACGTCGTCACTCCAGCCGAGCTGGTACTTGCTGAGGTCGAGATCGATGCTGGTCATGGCGCTCCAGTCCGGATTCGCAGGCTCGTAGAAGGCCCGGGCGAATATCTCCTACCGCCATAGTAACAACCCCTGGGGGCGCCGCTCCAGCGCTCAGTCGAGTCGGCGCAACTGTTCCATGTACCGCTTCGAACGGTCGACATAGGACTGCCATCCGATGTCGAACCAGCCTGGGGTGACGGCGTTTTCCTTGATCACGCACGGCACGCCGAGCGCCTGCGCGAGCGGTGGGATCTGCTTGCGGTTCGGCACGAAGGCTCCGGCGCCGACGATCGCCTCCTCCCCCACAACCACCTCGTGCAACACCACCGAGCCGGAGCCGACGAGCGCCTTGTCCTTGATGGTGCACCCTTCGAGATGGGCGTTGTGCCCGACCGTGACCTCGTTGCCGATCGTGGTCGGAAAGTGGAAGGTGGTATGAACGATGGTCCCGTCCTGGATCGACGTGCGCTCACCCACGTAGATGAAACCGTCGTCCCCTCGCAGCACCGCGGTGGGCCAAATCGACGAATCGGCGCCGATCACCACTGAACCGATGATGACCGCGTCCGGATGGACGTAGGCATCCGGATGGATGTCGGGCACCTGGTCCCCGAGTGCATAGATCGCCATGTCGTCCCCTTTTCACCCAGGCCGATGCCAGAACCCTCAACGGGTCAGCCGAGCGGCACGATCTTCGCGTACTTACCCTTGAAGAACACCAACGGACCTTCGCTGTCACGGTCGACCTCGAGGTGTTTCACCAGACCCACGACGATCTCGTGATCGCCGGCGTCGTGAACCGCGTACAAGGTGCAGTCGATGTGTGCGATGCAGCCATCGAGGCGAGGGCCCCCGGTCGCAACCGCTGGAGTCCAGTCGAGCCCCTCGAACTTGTCCTCGGCCCGTGAAGCGAATTGGTTTGACACCGTGTCCTGAGCCTCACCCAACACGTTGACCACGAAATGGCCGGCCCCTTTAATCCGAGCCCACGAACTCGACGATTTCTGGACGCAAAACCCGACCAGTGGTGGCTCGAGCGACACCGAGAAGAACGATCCCACGGCGAGGCCGCCGGGCCGTCCGTCCGCGACGGCGGCAACGACCGTCACCCCGGTCGGAAAGGCCCCCAGCACCTTGCGGTAGTCGGCGGGGTCGATATCGGCGACGTCGTCGGACACGTGGTCTCCTCGATGGCGAACGCTGCGACGCTTCGGCGTCGTGCGCCGCAACGTTACCGCCGATCTACGCGGTCCCGCCCGCCTCGACCAACGACGACACGGTTCGCGCCACGACCTCCCGCGCCGCAGCGAACTCGAGTTCCTGAACCGATCGCAACCGATCCCAGTACTCCCAACTCAAGACCGCGTCGAGCGCATTCAGCACGGTCTCGCGATCGTGTTCGGCCCTCGCCGCCAGCTCCGGGGCGAAGGTCGCAGCCACCTGCGAGCGCAGCCATTCCATTCCCGATTTGAACGCTTCCTGCAGTTCGCCCGGATTCCGGGTCTTGGGCGCCACGACTCGACGAATCGGCGAGATTTCCTCGTGGACCGAAACCCGTGTCGCGACCAGCTCAGCAAGGCGCTCGCCGAGTGGGAGTTCGACCGACGGGGCGACGTATCTCCCCCGCAAGTCGACAAGCCGTGAGCGCACGGCTTCGGAGTAGAGGTCCTGCATGTCGCCGAAGAGCCGAAAGACCGATCGGGTCGACATCGCCGACTCGTCGGCAATCTGTTGCGCCGTCGGCACCTCGCCGGTCGACTCCATGAGCGACATCACCGCATCCAGCACCCGTTGGCGACTCTTGTCGGTGCGTAGCCGTCGGCCGTCGGGACCTGTCACCTCCGTCAGGGTATCAGCGAGGATCCCCTCATCGGACGAGCGTCATGCGCCCCGGACGATGCCGGTGGGCCCCCGATTACACGTCGACGACGAGCCCCTCGGAAGCGGTGAAGATTCGGGGCCCACCCTCTGGAGACCGGCCGACGAGTTCCGACGTGAGGCGATCGATCATGGCGTCGTCGTGGCCCGGGTCATGGTGGAAGAGCGCGAGCGCCTTCACCCGCGATTGGACCGCGACCTCAAGGGCGTAGTCGAGGGTGCAGTGTCCCCAGTCGGAACGCTCATCGAATTCGGCCGGGGTGTATTGGGCATCGTGGATCAACACGTCGACACCGTCGCACAGCGCGATCACGTCCTCCGCGACGCTGGTCGAACCGGCGCCCGGCTGCTGGTGATCGCTGATGTACGCGATGCTTCGCCCGCCGTGGTCGATCCGGTATCCGACGGTCGGACCGACATGTGGCACGTCTCGCGCCGTGATCGTGGCGGTTCCGTGAACGATCGGTTCGCTCCCTGCCTCCGCGAAGGTGATGATGCCCACGAGGTCGTCGAGGCCGACGGGAAACACCGGCGGGCACAGGAACGCCTTGAACACCTCCTCGAGCGATCCGCCCTGTTGTGGCGGACCGATGATGTGCATTTCGGTGCCCGGCTGATGAATCGGAGGGAAGAACGGCAGACCCTGCACATGGTCCCAATGCAGGTGACTCACCAGTGCCGTAGCCCGTAACGGCGCGCTTTGTGCCGCCAAGACGTCGACGCCCCAGAACCGCAGGCCGGTTCCGAGGTCGAGAACGAGCGGGTCGAACCCGTCGCCTTCGACCACGACACATGCGGTGTTGCCCCCGACCCGCTGATTCGATTCACAACAACACGGCGTCGAACCCCTGACCCCGTAGAACGTGATCCTCAGTGTCACCAACCCCTTCGGCACAGCTCCGATCACGCCCCCGACCGGTCCTTCAACCCTAGGCGCAACCTCCCGTTCACCTGAAGGGTCTGTGACCCATTTCATGGCGTGGGCCGGACCCCATTGCCGGTCGCTCCAACCGATCAGGGCAGGCGCAGAAGTTCGCCGTCCACGATGACGAGACCATCGCGAATCAGCGAATCGACGATGCTCCGAGCGCGTTCGAGATCGCCTTCGAAGCCCATGAGCGCGTGGGCGTCGACGGCGCGAACGCCACCACCCTGTAGCGCGCTCAGCAAACGTCCTCGTGCCTGACGATCCGACCCCTCGAATGGCGCTTGGCGGGTCGATACCCCCGCGGAACCGATGGCGGGGTCTGGGAGCGAACCTCGATCGTTCGCCCACACACACCACGACGACAGCGGGCACTGCTCGCAGTCCGGCCTCGGTCGACACAGGCGATTGCCGAGATCCATCAGCGACTGATTGTGCGCCCATCCATGCCCGGCCGCGACGAACTCATCGGCCTCGCGTTGCGCCTCGCGCTGGGACAACCTGCGGCCGCACCGGCGCGCCAGGACGCGTGCGATGTTGGTGTCGACGACTCCGACGTCGCGCTCAAAGGCAAACGCCTGCACCGCCCGGGCGGTGTAAGGCCCAACCCCCGGAAGTGCCAGGAGGTCGTCCAACTCGCTCGGAAACCTCCCGGCCTCAGCGATGACCCGGGCGCTTTCCCACAGCGCCTTCGCCCGTCGCGGGTAGCCCAAGCCTTGCCAGACACCGAGTATCTCGGACAGCTTGGCCGAGGCGGCCGCGTCGGGGGTCGGCCACCGCTGCAGAAACTGCTCCCACCGTTCAACGACCCGATCCACCTGGGTCTGCTGGGCCATGACCTCGGACACCAGGATCGCCCAGGGATCGCGCGATGACCTCCATGGCAACGGGCGGCGCACCGGTTCGCCCCATCTCAGCAGCGCCCGCTGCTCCTGGCTCAACGACATGGGGCCCAGTTCACCAGCCGCGAGAGGCCTTCGAAAATCTGGCGGATTCGTCAACTCGGCTGGCTCACCGCCGATGTAAAGGGACCAGCCGATGCAGGCCGCAGCGAGCGGCCCCAGGCGACCAAGAATCGTGAACCGCTCCCTACTGCTTCGACCGCCCGGCCCACAGCGCGCCCCCGCTTTCGACGGGCGCCGCACCGGTGGCGCCGCGCACGTCTCCACGTCGTCGACCCGCCTGCTTCGGCGCCACTTGGTGACCCAACGCTCGCTCACGGTGCCGCTCGCGGTGATCATCACCCAGGTGTCGCAGTTCGGGCCACATCGATTGGCGACCGCCGCCGCGGCCGTCGCCATCGGAGCCGCCGAAATCATTTTGTTCTGGCACCTCGCCGCGCGTCACCCGCGATCACTCGCGCTGTTGACCTTCCTCGACTTCGCCGCGGTGGCGGCCGTCGGGGTCGTCGTCCCCCAACTGTTTCAGTGGGGCGTGTGTATCACCGTCGTGTCCATACCCGGTCAGCACATTCACCATGGGCGTCGGATCGCCACCTGGTCGCTCCTCGGTGGGACCGCCTTCTACGCCTTGGTGGGCTTGGGTGCTGGCCTTCCGAACTGGGCACCCGCAGTAGCGCTGTTCGCCACGGCGGGTTTCAGCACGACGACGTTGATCGCCCAGTCTGCCGACGAAGCGTTGCGGGTCCGAACCCGATTCACCGACCTGCTCGACCGGCTCGACATCATCGCGTTCGATTCGCCTGCAGGCTCCCCCAACTTCAGGTTTTTCAGCGACCGGATCGAACAGGTGCTGGGTTACTCCACCGACGAATGGACCCGTCGGACAACGTGGCTTGAGCGGCTGCATCCGGCCGATGTCGAGGCGTTTTTGTCCACCCTCGAAACCGGCACTCCCGGCACCTCGCACCTCACCACGCTTCGGGTACGCGGACAGGACGAACGCACCGTTTATCTGCTCGCCCAGGTCGTCTGGCGTGAAGAGGGCCTGTGGGGCATCTTCATCGACGTCACGAGGAACCATGCCCAAGAGCGGGAGATGGCTGCGCTCGGCGATTTCCTGACCCAAATCCCCTACGCGTTGGAAATCGTGAAGGTCGACCATAGCGGCGAGGTGCCGGAGTTCGAACTGATCTCTGCCAGCAAGGCCGCGGAGGAGGCGATCGGACTTCCGGTCACCGAATCCACCGAGGGCTGGCCAGAAGCCAGTCGGTTCGTCGACACCTGGCCACAACACCTCGCGGCCTTCGCCGAGGTCGATCGCACCCAGACCCCCATGCAGCCCTCCGAGGTGCGGTGGAGCGACGGTGCCGGGACCGAGCGGTGGATCACCGTGCAGGCGTTTCCGATCGCCCGACACCACATCGGGGTCGTGTGCGACGACGTCACCGACCGGGTTCAAGCGGCCGACGCACTCCGTGTCCAGGCGCTTCACGACTCGCTGACCGGACTGGCCAATCGGACGATGTTCGGCAACGCCATCAGCGAGGTCCTCACAACCGTCAACGATGTGAGCGGCGCCGTGCTCCTGATGGACCTTGATCAGTTCAAGGAGGTCAACGACGCGCTGGGGCACCACCACGGCGACCGCCTCCTGATCGAACTCGCCAACCGCCTGGAATCCATCACGACCAGCGGCCATCTCGCGGCTCGGCTCGGTGGCGACGAGTTCGCGGTGCTGATGCCCGAGGCGACGGCCCGCGACGCATTCCAATACGCAGCGAGAATCCGCGACAGCTTCGCCCGACCGATCGTCATCGACGGCATCACCCTCCAAACGAATGTGAGCGTCGGCATCGCGCTGTTTCCCGACCACGCCAGCGACGCCGACGGGCTCGTCCAACGGGCAGACTCCGCGATGTACCAGGCGAAACACGACGGCACCGGCGTGGCACTCCACAAGCCCGACGACCTCAACGACGGTCTCCGCAGACTGCAGATCATCGGCGACCTCCGCTCCGCGATTGCGAACGGCGAATTGCTGTTGCACTACCAGCCAAAGGTCTGCTTCGAGGCCGGGGGCATCGAAGGACTCGAAGCCTTGGTCCGCTGGCAGCATCCCACCCTCGGAATGCTGCCCCCCGACGAGTTCATCGGTCTCGCCGAGGTTTCGGGGCTGATTCAAGACCTCACGATGTACGTCATCAGAGCGGCTGTAGCGGACACTGCACGATTGCGCGAGATCGGCGTCGACCTGCCGGTCGCGGTGAACCTGTCGGCGCGCAACCTGTATCACCCGCGCCTGCTCGCCATCATCTTGCTGGCGCTCGAACGCGAAGGCGTTCCCACCTCGGCCTTCCGTATCGAGATCACCGAATCCGAACTCATGGATGACCCGTCCACCGCGATGGTGGTCCTCCAACAACTTCGCGACCACGGCGTGCAGGTGTCGATCGACGACTTCGGTACCGGCTACTCATCGCTGTCGTACCTTCGCGACCTGCCGATCGACGAGATCAAGATCGATCGCAGCTTCGTCGCCGACATCACCGACGGCGACGATGTCGTCGTGCGTTCGATCATCGACCTGGGCCACGCACTCGGCGTCGACGTGTTGGCCGAAGGTGTCGAGACCGTCCAACAGTGGCACCACCTTCGGCGCCTCGGATGCGATGTCGGTCAGGGGTACCTCATCAGCAGACCGTTGAATTTCGATGCGCTCGTTCGGTTCCTCGCAGATCGCGCCGAGTTCGGTCAGCCGCCGTGGGTCATTGAACGAAGTCAGGAAGCGGACACGACGTCGAGCCAGCGTTGAGCTCGTTCAACACCGCGTTGGCATCGCCTTGAAGGCGAGCGACGGGAATGTCGCCATCGTCGAGGCTGTGATGCAGTTCGATCGTGTCGTAGCCGGACCCCAACGAGGCACCGAGCCGCGCGACATCGATCAGTTCCGTCGAGGCGCTGAGCGTCACCGCCTGGGATCCACTCCACGCAACCCGCTCCAGTTGCAGCAGGTTCCACCACCGCGAGCGAAGGCGCGCGACGACCGACTCCAGCAGCACACGTTGGTTCTCCTGGCGGTTGTCGTCGGAGCCCTCCACGCTGACCCAGCGACCATCGACGAGGTGCTCCATGTGCCGCGAACGGGCCCATGCCACGGCCTCGATCCCATCGAGCAGGGTGGTGCCCTCCTCCAACGAAAGCCCGGTGGCCCGATCCCGCGAGGGGTGCTCGGCGCTCACCTCCACTCCGCCAAGCCCATCGACGATGTCGGCCACACCGGCGAAATCGACGACCGCAGCATGGTCGATCTCGATTCCCAACGTCCGACAGAGGCTGTTGAGGGTGCTGGCGGGGCCGTCGAGCAGGGTCAGCGCCAGTCGGTCGGCGCCCACCCCGGCGCGAAAGACCACGAGATCCCGCGGGATCGACACCACCAGAGCCGACGCCCGATCGCGACGCTTTTGGACCACGATCAGCGCGTCTGCCCGGCGCCCGGGCACCGCGTTGGAATCGCCGAACGCTGCGACGTTCGCGCCGACCGGCACCGCGCCACGATCGTCGGAACCGATGAACAACCAGGTGTCCGCCGAGTCGCTCGCCAACGCTGTCACCATCGGTTCGCGGTCCACCCGGTGCCACAACACCCCGGTGTTCAGGCCCGCGACCGCCAGCGTGGCAGCACTCGCGATCGCGACCCATCGTCGAAACCGCGGGGCCGCCGATGCCACCGGCCTGCCGTCCGCGACCGCCACCGACCGGTCGCGATCTGCGGTCTGGTAACGGCCCGCACCGTCGATCGGAGGTGGCGGGAACAGCGTGACGAGGTGACCGAGCACCTCGTCGACGAAGGCGGTCGGCCACCACGCTGAGAGGGTTTCGCCCGTCTCAAGTCGCAACTCGATCTCGAGAAGTCCGTCCACCGGTTCGGCGAAGGCATCGAGCGCCACGACCCGGCGAAGATCGATGTGTTGTGCCCCTCCTCCTGCGCTGTCCCAGAGGAGAATCGAGAGCCGTTGCGGCGACGCTGCGAACCCACACTCGGTCCAGGTTCCATCGGACCTGCGAGCCCACCCGACGGTCATCGGAGATTGATCAGTCGTGTAGCGACGGTGAAGCGACACGACGGCGGACCCCAACCATCACCGAGGCGCCCAGGCACATCACGCCGAGCGCGATCAACAGGAGTTCGACCGACGATGCACCGGTGAACGCAATCGGCGATGCACCGCCTCCCGTACCGCTGGATCCGCCGGTGCCTCGCTGGGACGACTCCGAGCGAACCGCGACCGCGGTCGGTTGCGAGGTCGACGTGGGCGAGGTGTTGGGCAGGAGGCTCGACGTGGTGGTGGTCGGGCTATCGGTTGCTTCGGTCGACCCCGGGGACGTGGTCGAGGTGGCACCGGCGGGCGTCGTAGTGGTCGTGGTCGACGAGGTCGATGAGGTCGATGAATCGGACCGAGCGATCCGTCCCGCTGCGCTCAGCGCTCGCGGCCGATGCGACGTGGATGTCGCGTTGATCGCCCACATGTGGTGATCCCCGACGGGGGTCGCGGCCGGCACCGTCACCTCGGCGTCGACCTTGCCGGACCCGTTTGCGGTCGTCGAAAGCAGCACCACTGGATCTGAGTACAACACGATCGTCACTTGCTCCCCGGGGGCCCATCCCTCGCCGCGAACTCGTGCGTTTGCGCCCGGAGCGATCACCTCAGGCGTGATTTCAAGGTCGCCGTCAGACGCTGGCGGGTTGGGCCCCGGCCGCACCACGACCTCGGCCGGTGCGTAGTAGAACCCTGCTCCGTTGTACCCGTTGTACCCGTTGTACCCGTTGTAGCCGTTGTAGCCGTTGTAGCCGTTGTAGCCGTTGTATCCGTTGTAGCCGAAATAGCCGCCAGCTCCCACGCACCGCGCCGTCAACAGGTAGGTCCCCGGCCGGACATCGTCCGGGACTGTCAGGACCGCCGACCACGCACCGGCCACGGACGAGGTGACGACATTGAGCGCGAGAAGGTTGCCCTGATCGGCGGTAAACAGGCTGAGGAATACGCTCGAATTCGCCGGACACCCGTCTGCCCATACACTCACCCCGGATCCGGGCAAAGCCGGGCTGCCGGAAACGAACAATGAGCGCTGCAGAGCTCCCGATCCCGCGTCGTCCTGCGCCCCCGCATACTCCGCCGGGGCGACAAGAGCCCCGAGCACCAACGCGACGGTCGCGAGCGCAAACCGGCGCGCCAAACGCCACTTTCCAGCCATATTAATCCCTGCCCCTCAATTGAATGTCGCTCCAAACGAGGCCCGAAGATCCCGTCAAATCGACGTGGCCGAATATAGCAATCATCCACATTCCCGCGTCAAGGAAAACCTCGGCACCCGTTTGACGAACGGCCTCCGCACGCGCCGGTCGACGGCGCATCACCCGGCACCAGCACCGGCACGCAACCTGTCGGAGTCGGTTACCGGGCGGTAACATCTGAGCCATGACTGACCTCACCGCTGCAGCACAGGCACTTTCGGCCGCACAGAACGTGGTCGACTCGGGCATTGCCCGTCTCGCCGAGATCGGCATCGACGACAACCAGGTGCTGGCCTATGACGTCGCGCATGGCGCCGCGGCGGTGCAGACGGGCCAGAGCCTGTTGAACTCCTACGGCGACAAGGGCGAGATCGAAGCGAAGATCACCGTGGCGTTCATCGCCGACGCGATCGCCGAGATCGCCGGCAAGGTGTTCGGGCGGGAAGAGGAATGGGGCGTCGGATCCGACGCGTTCGATACCGCCCGTTCATTCGTGTCGACGTATCGCAAGCCCGAGTTCCTGGCCTCCCTCGCCGGTGAGCAGGGCCCCCGCCACCTCTCCGACGACTTCGAAATGGTGCAGGACACCTTCCGGCGCTTCGCGGATGAGAAGCTCAAGCCGATCGCCGAGCACATCCACCGCTCCAACGGCGACATCCCCGAGGAGATCATCGAAGGTCTCGCGGAGATGGGCGCCTTCGGGCTGTCGATCCCCGAGGAGTACGGCGGGTTCGCGTCCGGCACCGACGCCGATTACATCGCCATGGTGGTCGCCACCGAGGAACTCTCGCGGGGCTCCCTCGGCGCCGGTGGTTCGCTCATCACCCGTCCGGAAATCCTCGCCCGCGCCCTCGAGGCGGGCGGCACCGAGGAACAGAAACTCGAATGGCTGCCCAAGCTGGCGACGGCCGAGGTCATGAACGCGGTCGCGGTGACCGAGCCCGACTACGGCTCGGACGTGGCGGGCGTGACCGTCGCGGCCTCGGCCACGGCGGTCGACGGCGTCGAGGGCTACCTCATCAACGGCGTCAAGACGTGGTGCACCTTCGGCGCTCGTGCCGATGTGTTGATGATCCTGGCCCGCACCGACCCCGACCGCTCCATCGGTCACCGCGGCCTGTCGATGTTCATCAGCCCGAAGCTGCGCGGCGACGGCCACGGCTTCGTGGTCTCCCAAAGCGACATGGAAGGAGCCGGCAGCGGGAAGATGGAGGGTCGTCCGATCGACACCATCGGCTATCGCGGCATGCACTCCTATGAGATCGCGCTGGAAGACTGGTTCGTGCCGGCCACCAACCTGATCGGCCTCGACGGGGGCATCGGCCGCGGCTTCTACTACCAGATGGCCGGCTTCGAGAACGGCCGTCTCCAGACCGCGGCCCGGGCGCTCGGCGTCATGCAGGCCGCCTACGAGGCGGCCGTCGACTACGCGAATGAGCGCAAGGTGTTCGGCCAGACCGTCGCCGAGTACCAGCTCACCCAGGCGAAGCTGACCCGCATGGCGGTGACGATCCAGGCGAGCCGGCAGTTCTCCTACGACGTCGCCCGCCTGATGGCCAAGGGCCAGGGCAAACTCGAGGCGTCGCTCATCAAGGCCTACGTCTGCAAGGCCGCCGAGTGGGTCACCCGCGAGGCCATGCAGATCCACGGCGGCATGGGTTATGCCGAGGAGTACGACGTCAGCCGCTACTGGGTGGATGCCCGTGTGCTGTCGATCTTCGAAGGGGCCGATGAGACCCTGTGTCTCAAGGTGATCGCCCGCCAACTCGTCGCCAACCACAAGGGCTGAGCACAGGGCCTGACCACCAGGCCTGACCGCCCGGGCTTCACGCAGCAGCGGCGAGTTCCTGTGGAGTGAATTGCTCGTCGAGCAGTCGGGCAAAGCGACGCGGGTCACCCGCCATGAATGCCCGGCACAGCCGGTGACCTTCGGCGTAGCAAAAGACGTACGCGCGCCACGTCGGATCGGTGAGGAAGCGAACCATCTGCGTGGCGCGGGCCTCGTCGATGACGAACCATTGCTGCGCCGTGCGCACGACGTCGTCCACCGGAGCGGCGTCCGCGTGCAGCATCAACGCCAGGGTGCCGCGCGCTCGCGCCAGCGTCTCGGAAAACACTGACAGCGCCTGCACCGACTCGAGTTCGATGTGAACACCCGCGTCGCGCAGCATCGGTTCGGTGGCCGCATGGGTGTCGGGGCCGACGAGGGCTTCGAGGCCGAGGTCGGCAAGCCCCTCCGCCAACAGACACGAGGGCGTGCCGATGAGCGCGATCGACTGTTCCAGTTGGCCACGCTCCCGGACGAGTCCGAGCTCCTTGCGACATCCCTCGGTGTGATGGCCCGGGTAGGCCTCGTGGGCAATGAGATGGGCGATGGAGGTCGACAACACCGGCAGGTCGGTGTTGATCGTGACGAGCGAATGGAAACCACCCTGGTACACGTTGAACCCCGACCACGGCTTGTCGCTCACCAGATCGAAGCTCACACCCTCTTCGTCGGGAAGCCCGAACGCCGCACGGGTTCGGGCACGAAGTTCCTGGGCAAGGTTGTCGATGACCCCGCGAAGCTTGTCGACAGGAATCACGTGGCGTTCGCGCATGGCTGCCAGCCGCTGCGACAACGGGGCGGACGCTTCATCGGAGGCCCCCTTCAACGCACGGTCGAGCGCGTGCTGAGCGGCCATCACCTCGTCGGTGGTGATCCGCTCCGGGCGAACGCCGTAACAGAGTTCGACTTCGTCGAGGTACCCGATCCGCTCCCCCGCAAGGTGTCGTGCGACAGTGTGAAGTCCGACGGTTTGGCTCCGCAGCCAGCGCGCCCGAGCGGATCCGAGGTGGGTGTCGGCATCGAACTCGGCGATCAACTCGCCCGCAGCGTCGCGCAGTTCCTCCGCGGGCCGCACGGGCTCGGCATCGATCCGATCACGCCACTGCTTGGGGCCGTAGTAGGAATCGACGATGTCGGGATTGTGGCGACCGAGGCGAAGCCCGAGTTCGACGTAGCGACGAACCGGCGAATCGATGTCCGAGTCGCTCATCCGAGCGCGTCGGACAAGAACGCCAACGTCGAGTCCCACGCCGCCGACGACGCCTCGGCGTTGTACACCTCGGGACGATGATCGTTGAAGAAGGCGTGCTCGACACCCGGATGGATCGTGATCTGGGCGTCGACGCCGGCGTTGCGCATCGTCTCTTCCAACCCTCGGGCAAGGTCGGGGCCGAAGAAGCCGTCGAGTTCGGCGAAGTGCCCACGCACCGGTGCGGTGACGCTCGACCAGTCGGGGGTCGCGCCCTCCCACGGGATGAGTCCGTAAAACGGTGCGCAGGCGCCGATCGCGTCGGGTCGCGATGCCGCGAGCACGAGCGCCAAGCCGCCGCCCATGCAGAATCCGATGACGCCCACCTTCTCGGAGGTGACCGACTCGTCGGCCTGCAGGAAGGCGATGGCGCCGGCCATGTCCTTGACCGCCTGGCCGATGTTGAGCGCCATCATCAACTTGCCGGCCTCGTCGGGTTCTGTCGTCGTCTCGCCGTGGTACAGATAGGGTGCGAGCGCACTGAACCCGGCTGCAGCAAACCGGTCGCACACCTCCTCGATGTGAGGCACGAGCCCCCACCATTCCTGAATGACGACGACTCCGGGCCCGCCACCTTCGGCCGGGGCGTAGTACCCCCGTGCGGTCGACCCATTGCTCGGAAATTCAACGATGCTGCCCATCGACACAACCTACCGCCGACGATGACCACGCGGCGGCGCAGCTACCGAATGGTTCCGCTGGCGACGACTTGGTGCGTCCGCCTCTCGACGAATCGCTGGAAGCTCTCAGTAGTCGGTGTCGAGCTTGCGGTGGTCCCAGCTCACGATCTTTTCGACGTGCAGCTTCACGCAGAACCGTTTGTTGGCAGCGAACTCCGCGGCGAAGGTGATGGCGCCGTCGTCCGGGAGGTCTTCGTAGCGGGTGAGCACGGCCTTGCAACTCTCGACCACGGTCGCACGGTCTTCGAGGATCTCCACCCGTCCGACTAACTCGACACCCTGCAGTTCGTTGTAACGGTCGCCGGCCTCGACGATGGCGGTGAAACGGTTGTCGCGCTGGAAGTTCTTGATCTTCTGGCTCTTTGCGAAAGTCTCGATGACGATCTCGCCCCCGCCGTGCCCGTCGCCGAAACCAACCGCACGGTCCCACACGTTGGTGGAGTCAAGGAACCCGTACCACATGGCCACGAGGTGGATGTTGCCGTCGGGACCGTAACTGGCGAGATTCATGGTTCGGCGTCCACCGAGAAACTCGGAGACCTCGTCGGGGTTCATGCGGATCAGGTCGCGACGTCCGGCCATCGGGTCTCCTTCAACGTCTTGTTGGCGCGGGCTGCGCCTCGTCGGCAGCCTACCCAGTTCGCTGCTTCAGAACCGAAGGAGCTCCGGCGCCAAAGCGGCGGTCGTCAACGTCGTCACGGCGTGCGGCTCGATCGGACCGCCGGGTCCGACCACACGGTCGGTCATCGTCCATTCGACGAGATCCTCGGCGAGTTCCCACGGCTCGTCGACGCGCTCCCAGCGAGCGATCAGCGCGTCCCAGAGGCGTTGGGGCAACATCCGTCCAACGCCGACCGTCGCCCACACCTCGACGCCGGCACAACGGGCGACTGCCGCAGCGGAGGCCGACGCTGCACCGAAGAGCCCGGCGTCTGGGCCTCCGGCCTCGCATTCGATCGCCACGATGTCGCTCGCCCGAACCGCAGCGGCGAGACCTTCGAGAGGAACCAGGAGAACGTCGACACCACGATGGTCGAGGAACTGGTGTAGGCCGGCGGACTCGCGCCCGGTGTCGACCACCATGACTCGCCCGCTGCCTCGACGGGCGAGTGCTTCGCCGATCTCCGGAGGCCAGCCGACCACGAGTACCGTCACCTCGGAGTCGAGCGCCTTGGTGAGCTCACGAGCGGTCGGGTCGTCCTCGATCTCCTCGCTGAGCGCAAACGCCTCGCGGGCCCCATTCGGGGCGGTGAGCACCCGCCCACCCATCCACCACATGGCCCCGGCGGTCGGGTGGTGGGCAATCAGCCGTTGCACCGCGGCGACCATTCCCGCCGGATCATCCGCGAATGCCGTCAGCGCCCGGGCCGACTCGGCGACGATTGTCGACTGCGGTGAGCCATCGGCTCGAGCCACGTAGCGAAGCCGTTCGATCGGGTGCATGCCCGGATCGTAGCGCCGCGACCCTCCGTGCGAATCTGCCTCACCCGGTGGAGGTGGGCTATCTTTCGATGTCGTGACGACCCTTCCTGCCGATCTTGTGATGCACCCCCTGGGTGGAGAGGACCGCACCGCCGAAGCGCAGTTGACGCTCTTCCATCTCGTGGCGGTCGTGTTGGACCCCTATACCTACGAGAGTTCCTGGCTGCTCGACGCCGCCGCACGCGTGCTCGACGAGTTTTCGGGGGCCGATTGCCGCACCGCCTGGGTCGTCGCTGCGGACGAGGACGGCGCCAAGTCGTTCCTTGGCGACTTGGCCACTCGTCATCTCACCTTCGCCGACCCCGACCGGGAGTTCGTCAAGGCGATCGGGGCGAATCACCTGCCCGCACTGGTGCATGTCGCGCTCGACCGTTCGGTCGTCGGGCTGGCCGAAGGATGGAATCCCGACACCTGGCAGCCGATCGTCGACAACCTGGCACGCATCATGAGCTGGAACGCCCCGAAGGTGTTGAAGTCCGGCGATCCGGCGCCCTACCCGGGCACCCCAGCGGTCCCCGAAACCGTCTGACCTCCGTCGGCCCTACGGTCGACAGGTCCGGCGCGACCCGACCAACGTTCACGCTGATGCACTCCTGACTGCAATGACCTCGGCGCGCATCCTTGCCCTCCCCGAAGCCAACGCCGTACTGGCCCAGCGACGCAGTGTGCTGCGAAATCGCCTGCTCACCGACGGAGCGTTGTCCAACAAGGACATTGCCGCATTGCGCGGTATCACTGAAAGCAGCGCTCGCACCTTCGTCGCGCGAGAACGTGACCGCCACCGCCTGTTCACCGTGAGACACGACGGCCGCACACTCGTCCCACAGATCCTCCTCGATATCGACGGGGATCTCACCGCCGTGACTCAGGCCGTGGAGACACTCGCGCCACTCGGCCTCAACGGTTGGGAACTGTGGTCGTGGCTGGCGAGCCCATCGGGGTGGCTCTCAGGCGACGTGCCGGCGGAGGTGTTCGCCACCGACCCCGAGCGCGCCATGGCGGCAGTGCGGGCGTACGCCGCCGAACTCTCCTCCACTGAACTCTCCGCGACTGAAACCACCGTCACCGTGGGTACATGAACGCACCTGTGGAAGTGGTCATGCCGCCGTGCCCGCATCCACAAGGCTGCCCCGTTGCCGTCGACCGTTTCCAGCAACTCGCCACCGCACTCCTCGAGACGGTGTTCCACAACGCGTCATCGACCGCTGGAGCAAACGTGATCGCTCACCGCGACCTGCACGGGCGACTCCACGCCCAAGTCCTCCCTCCGCGAGAACTCCTGCTTATCGACCTACGCGACAGCGAGTTGGCACGCCTCGGTGTCCAGCGTTCACAACTGACCACCAGCCCAGCGGAGCACTACCCCTGCACAAGGACCGTCGCGCAAGCCATGCACGGCTACGACGGTGCCGTCGACGGCATCGTGTGGCATTCGAGGCAGGCGGAACAGCAAGGCTTCGGCCAGGTCGAGGCAGCGGTCGTGTTCTGCGACCGCGTTGGATCGTCTCGTGCGTCCTGGGCGCTCGCCCGATCTCAAGACGCGCTTGGGTCGCTGCGCGAGGGCGCGGGGCTTGCTGCCGTCAAGGCAATCGCAGTCGATCTGGGATTGACGCTGACCGGCGATGAGTTCTGAGGCGCGACGAATTCAGGCACCAAACCGACGACCGTTGCCGGCCCTTCATCCCAACGCTTCAAGCCGACCGAACGCCTCACTCTCTGACGAGGCGTGAGCCAAACACGCGGGGCTGTGACCGAACGGGCTCTGCAAGCTCTCCCGGTAACGGCACGCTGGCGATCTCAGCCTTGATCCACCGGTGCGTCTCGTGGGGTGAGGTGTGCGCGTCCGCGGAAAGTGCCTCCAGGACTGGAAGAATGACGGTTCTCGACGCCGTTCAAACACCCATTCCGGAAGGCACTTTCTGTGAGCACATCTTCGCACAACATCGACCGGATCGACGCGCTCTTCGATGACCCGAACTCGATGTCGAACGCCGGGATGATCCTGGTCGGAACGCTGATCCGAAAGCTCGGCCTGAAAGCGTTGATCAACGAGTGGGTCCGCCTCGACTCAACCCAGCCGGGCGCCGCGTCACCGGGACGGAAAGTGTTGACAATGCTATGCGCGATCATCGCCGGCGCAACCCACATCGACCACGTGAACATCCTCCGCGCCGGGTCGACACGACGGGTGTTGCCGTTCCGGGTGATGGCCCCCTCGACGATCGGGACATTCCTGCGGACGTTCACGTTCGGTCACCTCCGACAACTCGACGCTGTCGCGGACCGGGTGTTGGCCCGTGCGTGGCGACTCGGCGCCGGGCCAGGCAGTGACCCGTTAGTGATCGATGTTGACTCCACCATCGCCGAGGTTCACGGCAAACAGAAACAAGGCGCCGCGTACGGGTACACGAAAGCCCTCGGCTATCACCCGCTGCTCGCTACCCGCGCCGGGACCGGTGAGATCGTCCATGCCCGCATGCGGAAAGGGTCCGCCAACTCAGGGCGTGGTGTTGTGCGTTTCGTCGACGAGTTGGTCGCCCGGCTGCGCCGGGCCGGCGCCACTGGTCAGATCACGTTGCGAGCCGATTCGGGGTTCTGGTCTTGGAAACTCGTCGACATCCTCGATCGTCACGCTGTGTTGTGGTCGATCACCGTCACTCAACACGCCTCGATTCGTGCTGCGATCGCGCAGATCCCCGAGGACCGCTGGGTCGATATCGACTACACCCTCGGCGGCAAAGCCCAGGTCGCCGAAACCAGCTACACGACCGGCCGCGGCAACAAGACCCGGACGGTTCGACTCGTGGTGCGGCGCACCCGCCTGGTCGGCAAACAAGCGGACCTGTTCCCGAACTGGCGTCACCACGCGTTCATCACCAACACCACCCGAGACGCTGTCGCCACGGACGCGTTCCACCGCAACCATGCTGTGGTCGAACTCGCGATCCGTGACCTGAAAGAAGGCGCCGGGCTGCAGCACTGCCCCTCAGGGCACTACTCCGCTAACACCGCCTGGCTCGCCTGCGCCGTGCTCGCCCACAATCTGAGCCGCTGGACCGGCCTCCTCGGCGACACCAGCGCCGACCGTGTCGTGTTGACCCACGCCACGATACGGACCCGTCTGATCGCCGTTGCCGCGACGCTCGTGAACCGCTCCGGACGGCCCACCCTGCGGCTCCCGCTCAACTGGCCATGGGAACAGCAGTTCACCGACACGCTCACCGCCCTCCGGGCGCTGCCCGCCCCCTCGGGCTGAACGCCAACCCAACGGTCGGCGCACCGCAGAACCACCCCGACGCGCTGACAACCCCGACACCCACGACCACCAGCTTCGACACGCCCCGAACCACGCCAGCGCGGCCGAAACACCCGACGACGACCACTCGCTGCCGTCACCGCCGCCCCATGAACCGGATCCGTGGATTGAGGCTTAGACGCCTCGGGCTTCGCCGCCGATCGCGGCTGCGATCTTGGGGGCAATCTCGGCCGAGTTTGCGATGCCGTCCTTCGAATTGAGGGTGAGGACAGCAATACCGGATGCGACGTGGACACCGCCGAAGGTGTCGCTCACTTCCTGCCAACGTTCGCGCGATTCGATGGCAGGAAAGATGAGGATGCCGGCGTCGTAGCCGTTGACCGTGATGTCGAACGATGCTTTCGCTCCCGACATCTGGACCTCCGTGCGCACCGGTTCGGTGTATTCGATTCTGAGGTCGGTGAGCGCTGTGGTGAAGAGGTCGACCCCTGTCTGAATGTCTGAGATCGGAGCGGTTTCGGGTGTCGTTTCGGGTGTGGTCGTCTCTGGGACGGCGCTCGTTGACGGGTCGGCTGCGCTGGTTGTCGATTCGATCGCAGCTGCGGTGGTCGGTGCTGTTTTGGCAGTGCCGGTGTCGCTTCCGCTGCACGCGCTAAGTCCGAACAGTCCAGTGGTCGTGGTCGCGATAATCGCGACAGTAAGGCGTTGAGTCTTCATGGTCCCTCCAAAGGTTCCGTCGATACCGATCACGGTATCGGCGGCTTCCGCGTTTCGGTCGAGTGTCGTATTCGAAGTTGTTGCCGCACCGTGAGCACCGTGAGCGGGAACAAAACCAAGTCCAAGCAGTCCTTACGCGTGGCGACAGTAACGATGTCGGCATCGCTTGTGCTGATTGTTTCAGGGTGCCGAACAGGTGCCGTCGACCACGTGGTTGATGGCGACACCCTCGATGTCAACGGTCAGCGCGTTCGGGTCGTTGGCATCGATACGCCTGAGCGAGGGGAGTGCGGTTTCAAAGAAGCGAAGGAGCGTGTCGGGCAGTTCCTCGCCGGTCGAACCGGAACCGTCGTCGTTCTACTGTCGCCTGTCAGGCTTTGTGGCAGGGGTAGTTAGTTGTGTTCTAACCCTCTGATGAAGGGCTGAAATGTGGCTCTCCTGACCCAAGTGTGGGTGGGTGATTGGCCGGAGTCCGTGTCGTGGCAGGGTTGTGGTGTAGTTGGATGGGTCCGCGTGACGCGCACGGGACGGGATCAGACCTTGAGGTGTCGAATCCATCTCATTCTGGAGGTCCCACACCCGTTCGTGCCACCACAGCACTCAAGCGACTCTTGCGTCCGGACGGTGTGATCGCAACTGACGTCGAGAGGGAACGCTGATCAAGACGACTGGGGGCAATCACCCGCCGCGAAGCCGGAGCCGTTGCAGTGCCTGCCGCCACCCGCGTGGCCCGACAGATCGACCAAAACACTCAGCGGGCGGTCCAACCCCCGTCAACGGCCAGGATCTGACCCGTCACATAGGTCGACGCGTCGGAAGCGAGGAACAGCAACGCACCATCGAGTTCGTGTTCCTCCCCGGCACGACCCATCGGCGCGTTGCGGCGAATGAACGCCATCGAACTCTCGTCGCCGAACATGTCCTCCGCGGTCATCTCGCTCATGAACCACCCGGGGGCGATGCTGTTCACACGCACCCCCTTGCGCCCCCATTCGGCGCCGAGCTGGCGTGTCAGGTTCACCACGGCACCCTTCGATGCCGTATAGGCGGCCTGCTTGATCGGGGCGGCCGCGACCAGGCCGAGAATCGAACTGATGTTGATGATCGAACCCTTCCCACGTTCGATCATCGGTATGGCGATCTGTTGGCTCAACAGAAAGAGCGAGTCGATGTTGACGCGCATTTGCCACCGCCAGTCGTCCATCTCGAACGTCTCAGCCGCGGTGTCGCCACCGACACCGGCGTTGTTCACCAGCACGTCGACCGATCCGCGAATCGAGTTGGCCTGCTCGGCGAGAGCGATGACTTGGTCATCGTCGCCCATGTCACACGCGACCGGCACGATGCGGTCGTCGAGCCCGTCGCGTAGGGCCTCGAGCCGGTCGAGTCGGCGGGCCGCTACCACGACCGTCGCGCCGGCAGCGTGCAGGACTCGGGCGAAACGATGTCCCAACCCCGACGACGCTCCGGTGACGACAGCGACGCGTCCTTCGAGGGAAAACAGGCCGGCGACATCAAGCTCTTCCATGGTCCGAAGGCTACCGCCCGAGCTACTACCCTCGGCCTTGCGCGTACCCCCTGACGCTGCTGGGAGTAACAACGAAATGAGTGAGCCGGACCTCGGTTTGTCCCATATCGCGCTGCCGGTGCGCGACCTCGATGCGAGTATCGAGTTCTACCGACGTTTCGCCCGGTTGGACGTCGTTCATCGCCGCGAGGAATCGTCCGTGAGCGACGCAGAGTCCGGGAACCCAGTCGGCGGACGCGTCGCCTGGATGTCCGATCTTCTGCGCCCGTTCGCGATCGTGTTACTGGAGACCGACACCGGCGCCGGTCGCGGACAACTCGGCGGTTGGGCGCACCTCGGGGTTGCGTGCGTTTCGGTCGACGACGTCGACCGTCGCCTCGTGGAGGCCGCCCAAGCCGGGCTCACGATCATCGGTCCGTGTGCCGACGACGAACCGGTCGGCTACTGGGGCATCATCGTCGACCCCGACGGCCACAATCTCGAGCTCTCCTACGGGCAACGGGTGGGTGACGCCATCCGCGGCTAGGAGCGCCCCGCGTCGGGGCCTGCGTCGAGGCTTCGGTCGAGGCCTGCGTGGCGCATGAGCCACAAGTGCATGGCAATACCCGACGCCACCCCTGCGTTGATGCTTCGGGTCGAGCCGAACTGGGCGATCGAACACGTCATCGCAGCGGCCTCCCGCATGACCTCGGACAACCCCGGCCCTTCCTGCCCGAACACCAGCACACAGCGCCGCGGAAGCTCCGCCGTCTCGATGGGGACCGACCCGGGAAGATTGTCGATCCCGATAATCGCCAACTCAGCGGTGCCACACCACGAAGCGAACTCGTCGACCGTTGCGTGGTGACGAACGTGCTGGTAGCGATCCGTCACCATCGCCCCCCGTCGGTTCCAACGCTTCTTACCCACGATGTGGACCTCGGCCGCCATGAAGGCGTTGGCGTTGCGAACGACCGTGCCGATGTTGAAGTCGTGTTCCCAGTTCTCGATAGCGACGTGATAGGGGTGCCGACGGGTGTCGAGGTCGGAGACGATCGCATCGAGTCGCCAGTACCGGTACCGATCGATCACGTTGCGGCGGTCGCCGGTGGCCAGGAGTTCGGGGTCGTAGTGCTCGCCGGTCGGCCAGGGCTGAGGGTGCGGACCGACACCGATGTCATCGTTCGACGCCGGAGCGTCGCCGCCGTAGTGGTGTTCGCCGTCGACCGGCTCCGGCAAAGTCACGTCCTAAGGTTGTCGCGGTGAACGACGATGCCGCCAACGAGCCCGCCGACGGCCCGGGCGAACGTGTGGAGTTGGAGCCGGGGATCGACGGCGCGGCCAAGCCCGCACCGGGCGCCGAGTCCGAGGCCGTCATCTTGTTCGCACACGGAAGCCGCGCCGCCGAGGCAAATGAGTGGCACCGGCGCATCTGTCGCGAGCTCGCCGCTCGTACCGGGCGCCGTGTCGAGCCAGCCTTCCTCGAACTGGCGATGCCGGACCTGCGCGAAACAGCGCTCAACCTCTGGCGTGAGGGCTGGCGCCGAGCCGTGGTCGTGCCCTACCTGCTGGCTCCAGGTCGCCACGCACGAGAGGATCTGCCCGCGCTCGTCGACGCCATCAACGCCGAACTGGGCCGCGAGATGGTCCGCCTGAACCCGATCTTCGGAGAGGACCCCGCGCTCCTCGATGTGCTGGCGGGTCAGATCAGCGCGTGAGGGGCCGGTGGTTTCCCAACCGGCCCCCACACTCCCCAGTGCCGCGACGATGAGTTCTTCGACGCGACCGGTGGGCGACTCAAGAAATTCTCCTGAAATTCGAGTGGCGACGGATCTTCGTTGTCAGGGGTCTCGTTTAAAGTCATACATATGTTCGAGGGCTTCGACAGCGAACTGAATAACCTGGGTTCCGGGATCGACGATGTTGCGGTCCTGTTCGAGCTGCAACGCCGTTTGGATCTGCACATGATCGACGCGCTCGGGGAGTTGGATGCTGTTGGGATGACCGACGTCGTCGAGGGCCTGTCCACCAAAGCGTGGGTGTCCAAGACCGCCCGCTGTTCGGGGGTGACCGCGGCCCGACGGGTGTCGGTGGCTCGGGCGGTGCGACGCCGGTATCGGCCCGAGGTGTTGGACCGGCTGCGTTCCGGTGTCGTCGGGTTTGATCACCTGGTCGTGATCGGACGGTGGTCGAACCCGCGTATCGAACCCACCTGGTCCGACAACGCCGGACCAATGCTCGACCTCGCGGAGCATTTGACGTTCGCGAAATGGGAAAAGGTCATCGCCGCGTTGGCACGCCTCGTCGACACCGACGGCACCGAACCCGCCCCACCAGCAGAAGAATCCTGGCTCGACCTACGCGACATCCACGGCCCCGACGGTGTCATCGGTGTGGAAATCGTCGGAGAGTTCTTCGGCGACTACGCCGAAGTCGTCCGCCAAGCCATCAACGACGCCACCGCACGTCACCGCAAACAGGTTCGAAACGACGCTGAACAGTTCGGCGGGTCACCGACAACATCAGAATCGCAGTTGCGGGCCAAAGCGTTGATGGACCTGTGCCGGTTCGGCACCCAGTTCACCCTGTCGGGCAACTACCGGCCAGGAACCGCAGAAGTGTCAGTGATTCTGCAGGCCGACGAACACGGCCAACCACGCGCGTATTCGCCTACGGGCGATCCACTCACCGCGGACGTGATCGAACGGATGATGTGTGACCCAGAACTCCGCGCTGTGCTGTTGGACTCGTTGGGCCAACCGCTCGATGTCGGCCACTCCGTGCGGCTCGCCACCGACGCTCAACGCGCCGCGTTGGCGGCACGCGATGGGGGGTGTTGTTTCCCCGGCTGTGATGCACCCGCACACCACACCGAAGCCCACCATGTTCGCCATCACCGCAACGGCGGTGCCACCGCGGTGAACAACCTGGCGTGTCTGTGCCGACACCACCACGGACTCGTACACCGCGTCGGATGGGCCATGCACATCACCACCGACGGATGGACCCTCTACACCCACCCCTGTGGCATCACGATCTGGGGTCAACAACACGGTGTTCAACGCCAAGGCGCCATCCCCGAAGAACTCGCGGCAGAACCCGAACCCCCGGCCCGACCGAAGGTGAAAGTCCGCGGCGGAACCGTCGATTTGGGCGAAGCGATCGACACGATCCGGCGCCGCTACGACCGCATGGCCGCCACCCCCAACACCCGCATGTACCGACCCCACGACGCCCGCCGGTCAAGCACAGGCCGAGGCTCGGGCAGGACCGGACGAACCGGAGGAGCGACGAGGGCCCGGCGCCCCACAGTCGGGCAACTCTCACTCACCCCGACCAAACCACCCCAACCACCGATACGCCAATGAACCGGCAGTGACCGAAACGAGCGATGCACCCTCAAGGGGACGAACCCTGTCAACCCTGTCAACGGCCCCGCCCGGGGTGTGTTGGCGCGCCCGCACACGGTGCCGGTGCTGGTGCTGGTGCTGGCGAGTAGGAACTGCCGGGTATCAGTACTCGCTGAAGTACTCGCTGAAGGACATACCGTCGGTCACGCTGGCGTACCGTTCGGTCGCCAGCGTGCGGCGGAACTGCACGTCGAGGCGCTCCGGCGTCGCTCGCACAACCCCATAGCCGTTGTGACGAAAATCGACGTAGTCGAACCGTGGAATCCACTGCACGGGGCCCGATTCAAGGAACCGCCCGAACTCGGGGGTGCGCAAGATGTTGGGAGTCGTCGACGAGATCGAGCCGGTGACGTACTCGGTCGCGACGACCGGCGAGGCCTCGTCCTCCATATCGAGCCGTTGCCGCGCCCGCCAGAAGCTGTGGATGTCGCCGGTCAGCACCGCGATCGAGTCGACCGAGTTCGCGTGCCAGTGGTCGAACAGCAACTGCCGTTCCCAGAGATAGGAGTTCCACGCGTCCATGTTGATGAACAGGCCTTCGTTGCGAGGAAGGTCGGGGAACAGTTTCCGGATGCCGGGTTCGTCGAGATCGATCGCCCGCGTCGGTGTCATCATCACCGGGTTGCCGAGCAGCTTCCAGCGAACACCCTCGGCTTGGGCCTCATCGATGGTGTCGAGCAGCCACCCCCGCTGCTCCTCTCCCAGCATCGACCGGCCGGGGAGTTGCGCCTCGCGGACCACGTCGCCGATTCCGACGATGGGGGGCTTGGTCGAACCCTGAAAGCCGTTCGCCCCGCGATCGCGGTACTGGCGACTGTCGAGCATCGGGATCACGGCGAGGTCGCCCCAGCGATAGGAACGGTAGACGCGTGTACCGTCGATCGGCATCACCGGCATGTAGTCGAACCACGCCTGATACGACGCTGCGGCCCGCTCGGGGAACTGCAGCATCGAGAAACGGTCGCAGTCATTGAACAGTTCGTGGTCATCGCGAACCGGCACGAACGGATGCGCGGCGTGGCCGTCTTGGAGCGCCGGGTCGCTGCGATACATCCGATACTTGGCCCGGTACTGCTCGAGCGTCGTGGCCTCGCCAACGCTGTCGACACGAGCCGACAACACCGACGTGCCGCTTTCGTAGATGTAGTCGCCGAGCCACAACACGGCGTCGACGTCTTCGGCGGCGATCCCCTTCCAGGCGTGATACCAGCCATTCGCCCAGTTCTGACACGAGGCCACGACCACCGACAGCGACCGCACCGCAGCGCCCGGACTGGGAAGGGTCCGAGCGCGTCCGACCCGGCTGGCAACGCCATCGACGTCGAAGCGGTACCAGTAGGAGCGGTCGGGTTCGAGGCCCTCGACGAGCACCTTCACGGTGTGATCCCGCGACGGATCTGCGCTCGAGGACCCCCGCCGAATCACCGTCGACATCGCCGGGTCGGTGGCGATCTGCCAGCTGACGGTGGTCGTACCAGCGGCCTGGGTCGGGTCGAGACGGGTCCACAGCACGACCGCGTCGGGGGCGTGCAACCCGGACATGACTCCGAGGGTGAACGGCGTCCCGTTCGGCGGCGGCACGTAGTTCGCGGCACAGCCGCTGGCGATACCGAACACGACCGTGCCCACTCCCCCAGCCCCGACCCGCAACAGATCGCGTCGGTTCAACTTCGTCACTGCGCCCCTCCCGGTCACCTCAGTACCGTCCCTCGGTTCCATTCCCCGTACGGGCCTGGCCACCGGATTCGGGGGACAGACTCGCACCACGACGTTGACCCCGAAGTCGTGGCGGCGTCAAGCGCGTCCCGGTCGGAGTCGGACGACGCCCCTGCAATGCAGCGACGTCGTGGCGACGCCGCACCCTCACGCACCCAGCGCGCGGTGAATGCGCGGTTGGCCGCACGGTCGACTGCGCACCAAGCTGGAGCGATGAGCGATGCCTCGACCACTGCCACAGGGACGCTTCGCCCCTTCGACGCCGACAACCACTACTACGAAGCCCTCGACGCGTTCACCCGCCACCTCCCCGCGGGATGGGAGCAGCGTTGTATCCAGTGGGCCGACATCGGTGGGCGCAAATACCACGTCGTCGGCGGCAAGGTGAGCTATGCGGTGGTCAACGCGACGTTCGACCCCGTGGCGAAACCGGGCGTGCTAGCGGAGTACTTCCGTGGCAATCCGAACGGTGACGACCCGATCGAGTTGTTGAAGGCACGCGAGCCGATCCACCCGTGCTATCGAGACCGCGAGGCGCGCATCGCCCAACTCGACGAGCACGGACTCGATGCGGTGTGGATGTTCCCAACGCTCGGGATGATCTACGAGGAGCAGTTACGCCACGACCCCGAGGCCGTGGCGGTGGCGTTCAAGGCGTTCAACCGGTGGGTGCTCGACGACTGGGGCTTCAACTTCAAGGACCGGATCTTCGCGGCGCCGTACATCAGCCTCGCCCGCATCGACGCGGCGGTCGACGAACTCCGGTTCGCGCTCGACCACGGGGCGACGACGGTGGTGATGCGTCCCGCGGCGACGACCACCGCTGGCGGGATGCGGCCACCCACCGCCCCCGAGTTCGATCCCTTTTGGGCATTGGCGAACGAGGCCGGGATCACCGTCGTCGTGCATGCCGGCGATTCGGGATACAGCTCCAACGGCTACGCCGACGACGGGTTCACCTCCAACTTCAAGGGTGGGGTTCCCCAACCGATCAAGTTCACCCAACTCGAACGACCGATCGAGGACTTCTTGGCATCGCTCGTGTGCGATCAGCACTTCGCCAAGTTCCCCAACCTGCGCATCGCGTCGGTCGAGAACGGGTCGGGGTTCCTGCGCGGGCTGTTCTCCAAGCTCGACGCCACGGCGAACAAGATGGCGGGCTGGTTCGCCGATCACCCCGTGGATGCCTTCAAAGAGCACATCTGGATCAACCCGTTCTGGGAGGACGACATCTCCGAGGTCGTCGATCTGGTCGGCGCGGATCGGGTGCTGTTCGGGTCGGACTGGCCTCACATCGAGGGCATGCCCGAACCGCTCGACTACCTGCGCGAACTCGAAGGGCTCGCGAACGAGGACGTTTCGAAGATCGTGCGCGGCAACGTCGTCGAACTCAACTCCCTGCGCCCGGTTCCGCCTACGCCACGGTGAATCCACCTACGCCACGGTGAAGAAGTCCGTAAACCCGGTCGGTGCGTGAGCGCCGATCGTGCCGTGTTCGAGCAGGCCCCACCCCTCATGGGTCGCTCCCGATGCCTCGGTGAGCACCGCTCGCCCAACGTGGTCCACCACGCCGAAGGGAAGCCGACCGAGCACCTCGGGGTCGGTCATGTCGGCCACCACGCCCTCGGCCCAGTTGCGGCCGCGCCATTGGCCGTGTCCCCAGTCGGGGTCGCCGCCGTATCCGGGGCCGCTGTTGAGCGCCACGTACCCGAGCGACTCGCACACCATCGTCATCGGCGAGCCATCGACATCGCGTAGCGACACCTCGACCTGTTGAACATCGCGGCTGCCGGGGCGATAGGTGTAGCGGAACTCGGGCCACCCGAGCAGCTCTCGACCTCGATCCGAGCCCGGCCCCCACACCCGTACCGCATCGCTGAGCGAACGGATCCCCGCTCCGTCCTCCTGGGCGATCACCACGACGGTGAAGTCGTCGAATCCAAAGGGAAGGTAGGTCCACCAGAACCCGTAATGAGGGTCTGCCTCGGCGGCGGAACGACCGGCCGGCTCGGGCTCACCGACCGGACGGATCCCCCACGAACGGTCTCGGGTCCCGATCCATTTCTCGGGATCGACGGTGATGGTTCGGCCCTCGACGCGGATCTCTCCCGACCACGTGCCGACTTGGGCGAACCGTTGAGCGTCGAGGATCAACCGGCCGTCGTGGCGAAGCTGATGCGGGGCCTCGTCGACCACGGGGAACATGCCGTTCCAGGTCAGGTCCACTCCAACGCCGTGAGCGTCGCTGTCGGACACGATGCGAAGCGTCCGGAGCGGTTCGACAACCTCGATCCGGTACGGACCAACGCGTGACTCGCGGTTGCCGTCATGCGCGTCGGAGAACCGAACCGTGTGTTGACGATCGCCGATCCGCACCGTCACGAACGCGTCGACGACTCCGAGGTTGGGGTAGATACCGAGCCCGCTGATCACGAAGATGTCGCCGGTGCGGTCGTGGGCGTTGAAGTAGTAACGGTCGTAGAAGTTGCGATCACTCGACGCGACGAACTCCATCGAAACCGGAGCCTGGTGATACGGAAAATCGTCGAGCGCTACAGCCATGGCTCACGGTTTATCAAACCCACCGCACCTCATGTTCACAGGGCCGTAACCACCCTCGAATCGCCGATACACATCGCCGACTTAGAACGCAGTCGTGACCTTCGACGACTACGAGATGACGAGCTTCGATGAGCTGATCGCTCCCGACGGCGCACCACGCGCCGAAGCCCAAGCGCTCGTCGATCACCTCGAACGTCTCGGGATCGATGAGCTCGCGATGCGTCAACACGCTGCGGACGTCGGCATTGAAGCGGCAGGAATCACCTTCACCGTCTACTCCGAGGGTGCCGGTATCGATCGTGCATGGCCCTTCGACATCGTCCCCCGCGTCATCGCCCGACGCACGTGGGATCGAATCGACGCCGGATTGGTCCAGCGGCTGCAGGCGCTCAACCGCTTCATCGACGATGTCTACAACGACCGCCGAATCTTCGCCGAGGGCATCGTGCCGTGGAGCCTCGTCGAGAACTCCCCCGGATACCGCCGCCAATGCGAGGGGGTTCATCCGGCCCACGGGGTGTGGGCCCACATCTGCGGCAGCGACCTCGTGCGTGGCGATGACGGGGCCTTCTACGTCCTCGAGGACAACCTGCGTGTCCCCTCGGGGGTCTCCTACATGCTCGAGAACCGCGAGACCACCAAACGGGTCTTTCCTGAGCTCTTCGCCAATCAGTCAATCCTGCCGGTGGACGCCTATCCCGATCGTCTCCGACGGGTGCTGGGATCGCTCAGCCCCGAGGGAGAGACGGCGACGATCGCCGTGCTCACGCCGGGGGTGTACAACTCCGCGTACTTCGAGCATTCGTTTCTCGCCCGCCAGATGGGCGTCGCCCTCGTCGAAGGTAACGACCTTCAGGTCGACGACGACCTGTTGGTCACGATGCGCACGATCGGCGGGCCGGTGCCGGTGGACGTCATCTACCGACGCGTCGACGACGAGTTTCTCGATCCGCTCGCCTTTCGGCCTGATTCCGCGCTCGGGTGCCTCCGGTTGATGGAGGCCTGGCGCGCCGGCACCGTCGCGATCGCGAACGCCCCCGGAACCGGGGTCGCGGACGACAAGGCGGTCTACGCGTACGTGCCCGACATGATCCGCTTCTACCTCGACGCCGAACCCATACTCGCGAACGTTCCCACGTATCACTGCGCAGACCCCGACGACCGGGCTTACGTGCTCGACCATCTCGCCGAACTCGTCGTCAAGCCGGCCAACGAATCGGGCGGAACCGGCATCGTGATCGGACCGAAGGCCGGGCCCGCCGAGCTCGCCGAGGTCGGCGCCGCCATCGCAGCGACGCCGCGACGGCACCCAGCCCGCCACATCCCTCGCCAGAACCGACACGACCAACACCAAGGAGCCCTGATGCTTTTGTCCCGCACCGCCGAGAACCTCTACTGGCTCGGGCGACACCTCGAGCGGATCGAAACCGTCGCTCGCATCATCGCCGAACACACCAAGTTACTCGTCGACCTTCCTGTCGAGGTCGACCGCGACTGGGGAGCACTCCTGGCCATCACGGGCACCGAACTGTCCCACACCGACCGGTACGGTCGTTGCGACGAATCGAGCGTGATCTGCCACCTCGTCGCGGACATCGCGAACCCGACCTCGCTGGTGCGCACTGCCGCGAACGCCCGGGAGAATCTTCGCGTCACCCGCCAGTTGCTTCCGGCACCGCTGTGGGAGGCCGTCGACGGGCTTCGATCCCAGCTCATCGCCGGCGCCCCGCTGTGCGCGTCGAGATCCGAACGCCTCGACCTGTGCTTCGCCGTGATCGAGAGCTGCCAACGAATCGTCGGCATCGTGTCGGGGACCATGGGCCGCGACGACACCTTCCGGTTTCACGAACTCGGCCGAACCGTAGAGCGCTGCGACATGACCACTCGAGTGCTCGACGTGCGCGCCGCCGGCCTGCTGTCACAGAGCGCGAAGGCGCCGGTTCCGCCCGCCGACCGGTCGCCGTATGAGGACGTGCGTTGGATGGGAGTGCTGCGAGCGTTGGGTGCCCAGCACATGTTCACCCGTTCGGTGCCCGGACCGACCGACGCGGATTCGGTCGTCACCTTCCTGATCGACAATGAGGACTTCCCCCGATCGGTCGCCCACTGTCTCGGCACCGCGGCCGGCCTGATCGTGCACCTGCCACGCAGCGAGGCGCTCGTGCGCACCGTGCACGACCTGAAGCGGGAGATCGCGGAACGCCCGGAACGCCCGATGGAGGCCGCAACCCTGCGGGTGTGGCTCGACGAGGCGCAGCGGGGCATCGGCGCGTTGCATCACGAACTCACTGAGACGTACTTCACCATCGGGTCCTTCGAAGCCCCTGCAGGCGCCCGGCAGGCGCTGGTGTGACCCGGCGCGTCCCGCTCCCCCGTCACGTGGAACACGCGCCGGATCTCCGAGGCCTTCAGGCGAACGCCATCCAGATTCGTCGCGCCATCGACGAATTCGGCGATGCGGTCGGATTCGACCACATCGCCGCCCCGTTCAACGACGGCGCTGCGCTCTCCGACGGTGCTGCGCTCTCCGACGCCGGCGGCGACGACATCCGGCGAGCACGGCTCGACCCTGTCCCGCTGCCGATCGAGCGCCGTGAATGGCACCGGATCAGCGCGGCGCTCGAGCAGCGGGCGCGGGTGCTGGAAATGGTGCTGACCGACCTGTTCGGCGCCCAGCGTCTCCTCGCCGGCGGCCACCTGCCGACCGAGGCGATCGTCACCCATCACGAGTACCTACGCCAGTGCGTTGGCACGGCGTCATCCGGCCAGGGCCCCCTGGTGTTCTACGCGTGCGATCTCGCTCGCACCACGACCGGGGATCTGACGGTCCTCGCCGATCGGACACAGATGCCGACCGGGATCGCCCAGGCTGTCCAGATGCGCGAGGTGATGGCGCGAACCCGGCCGGATGCGATCGTCGAGGACCGTGTCGCTGCGATCGAACCGTGGCTGTCGAAGCTGCGCCATGCGCTCGGCGCGATCGCTCCGCCGCAAAGCGAACGCTCCCGTGCCGTCATCATGACCCCTGGTTCCGCCGCTCTCGCCCACCCAGAACACACCTACCTGGCTCGACGCCTCGGGTTCACCCTCGTCGAACCGCCCGACCTCACCGTGCGCGACGGACGCGTGTGGCTCAAATCGGTGACCGGGCTTGAGCGGGTTCATGTCATCATGCGGCTCGTCTCCTCGGAGCGTTGCGATCCGCTCGAGCTCGCCACGAGCACCGAGGCAGGGGTGCCCGGGCTGGTCGAGGCCTGTCGCCGCGGCACGGTCACACTCGCCAACCCACTCGGGTCGGGAATCGGAGAGTCGACCGCCCTGCTGCACTTCCTCCCCGAACTCACCCGGACCCTGCTGGGAGAAGACCCGTTGATCGAGGCCGCCCCGACCTGGTGGTGCGCCAACGACCAGCACCGACGCCACGTCCTGGCCAACCTCGACCGATTGCTGATCCGCTCCAGCGGTGGCGGCTCCGGTCGGCGGACCCTGTTCGGCCGCATGCTGTCGAGCGACGAGCGGGCGCTGCTCGCGAGCGAGATCGAGGCCGCTCCACATCGCTTCGTCGGCCAACAAGAAGTCGAGTTCGAGCCACAGGCCGTTTTCGACGGAGACCGGCTGACGCATGCTCCGGTGGTCACGCGGGCCTACCTGGTCGCCGGCAATTCCGGATTCGAAGCCATGCCGGGCGGGTTGTCGATCACCGCCACGACCACCGACGCCATCACCTTCGATGCTCCCGTCAGGGTGAAAGACACCTGGGTCTATGAGGCCGAAGGCGTCGCGTCCGACATGAATCCCCGCCAGGTCGTCGTCGCCGCCACCCGTCAGCCTCCCGTCGATCTGCGCGACTCGATCACCAGCCGGGCCGCAGCTTCCATGTACTGGATCGGCCGCAACCTCGAGCGTGCCCTCACCACGGTGCGCCTTGTCCGCTCGGTCGCATTGCTCCACGAGTCCCGCCACGACCTGTGGTCCGACACGAGCCCGATGGTCGATGCGGGAATCGACCTCCTGATCGACTCGATCGTCGGCGCCGCACCGAATCCATCGTTCGTCGGCGACGGCCGCGGCCGCCTGACCAACGAGGTGCTCCCCGCCGCGCTCACCGACAGCGGGCGCCCGCGGAGCCTCGCTTCGTCGTTGTACTACTTGTTGAGCAACGTCGAATCCGTTCGTCAGCTCTTCTCCGCCGACTCGTGGCGAGCCCTTCAGCGAATCACCGAACGGTACCGGTCACTGCTGAACGACGGCAACGTGTCGACCACCCAGGACGCACTCGACACGTTCTCACCGTTGCTCGAGCTGTCGGCGTTGATCGCCGAGTCGATGGTGCGAGACCCAGGATGGTGGTTCCTCGACCTCGGGCGTCGCGTCGAGGGCGCCCAACTCGCGACCGGCTCGATCGGAGCGACGTTGCAGCGCGACCCGCCGGAGGAGATCGCAGCCTCGGTGTGGAACGCGCTCCTGGGCACCTGGGACGGGGTCTTTGCGTATCGACGTCGCTACCGAAGCGACGTCGATCCGTCGCTCCTCATCGACCTGTTGCTGTGCGACACCTCGAACCCGCATTCGGTATGTGGCAATCTCGCCGGGTTGACGCGGGCTCTCGATCACTTGCACTCGTTGCGCGGCGCCGGACCCAACCGGTCGCCGGCGGCGCAACAGTGTGCGGCGCTGCTCGAGTCGCTCCAGGGCGCGAATGTGGAGGCGCTCGCGGCGGTGGGAGCAGACCGAACCCGCCGCTCGTTGAGCGAGTTCACCACCGGCCTCACCACGGCCATCGACGCCGTGGCCGAGGACATCGACCTCACGTACTTCGTGCAACTCAGCTCGCGGCATCTTGAAGGGTCCCGCCTACCCACCGAGGCTGCCGGCGTGGCGTCCGTTGGCCAGGCAAGCGCATGAGATTTCGGGTGTCGCACACGACGGCATACCGCAGCCGGCTCCCGGTCGTGATGGGCTATCACCTCGCCTATCTCACCCCACGGGACTGTCCGGGGCAACGAGTGCGGTCCCACGAACTCCTCGTCACTCCGACGCCAGCGGACCGTGCGGGCCATGTCGACGTGTTCGGCAACCGATTCACGTACTTCTGCATCGAAGAACCTCACGTGTTGTTCGAGGTCACCGCGACCTCGGAGGTGGAGGTCTCCGGCCGGCGTCGCTTCGCCGACCCTCAGGCGGATTGGCATTCCGGCGTGGAACGCGCCACCGACCCTCTCCTCGCCGACTTCGTGGCGTTCAGCGACTTCGTCACCTCGTCGCCGTCGGTTCGCGACTATGCAGCGCTGTCGTTTCCTCCGGGGCGCCCGTTGCTCGAGGCGCTCGAGGAGCTCAATCGCCGCATCTTCGATGACTTCGCCTATGACCCCGGCTGGACGACGGTGTCGACACCGGTGGAGGTGGTGTTCGCAACACGTCGCGGCGTGTGCCAGGACTTCGCTCATCTCATGTTGGCGTGCGTACGGTCGATGGGTCTGGCCGGCAGGTATGTCTCGGGCTACCTCGAGAATCGCCCTCCGGATGGAACCGACGCGCTCGCAGGTGCCGATGCGTCACACGCCTGGGTTTCGGTGCTGTCGGGTGACGGGATCTGGATCGACCTCGACCCCACCAACGGCCTCGTCGAACCCGCCCACCACATCACCGTCGCGTGGGGGCGCGAGTACAGCGACGTCGCACCCTTGCGCGGGGTGGTAACCGCACCGGGCGACCCGGCGACGCTGTCGGTTGCCGTCGAGGTGGAACGCATCGATTACCGAAGCCCGCGCCGCCATCACCGCAACCCGCGGTAGCGTTCTGAGGTTCGAAATGGGGGCACTTCGTTGAATCAGAACGACACACCACGGGTCACCAAATCCAGCCGCGACCACGGCGAACTGCGACGACGTTTCGAAAGCTGGCTGCGCGAACAGCTCGGTGACGACGCCAACCCGGTCATCACGTCGTTCGAAGCTCCGGAGTCCAACGGCATGTCGAGCGAGACGATCCTGGTGAGCGCCGTGTGGGATTCACCCGATGGGCGAGGCGACCACGATCTGGTGGTGCGCATCGCCCCACCGAGCGACTCGATGCCGGTGTTTTCCCGCTACGACCTGAGCCTGCAATACGACGTCATGGCGCTCGTCGGCGAACGAACCGACGTGCCGATTCCCCGGCTGTTGTGGAACGAGCCGTCCCCCGAACCGCTCGGAGCGCCGTCTTTCGTGATGGGGCGAAGCGTCGGCGACGTTCCCCCCGATCTCATGCCTTACACCTTCGGCAGTTGGGTGTCGGAGGCAACCGACAGCGACCGCGAGCGGATGGAGCGCACGACGGTCGACGTGTTGACCAAGGTCGCCGCCATCGCAGACCCACAGGTTTCGGTGCCGAGCCTCGCCCCGGAACCGGACGATGGGCGAAGCGCATTGCGTTGCCACGTCGATGCCGCCCGCGCCTGGCTGGACTGGTCGGTCGGCGACGAGGCCTCGCCGCTGTTGGACCGCTGTTTCGAATGGCTCGAATCCAACTGGCCCTCCGATGAGGGCGAAACCGTGCTGAGCTGGGGCGACGCCCGGATCGGCAACATCATGTATCGCGATTTCGAACCGGTGGCGGTACTCGACTGGGAAATGGCGGCGTTGGGGCCACGCGAACTCGACCTTGCCTGGCTGATCTTCCTCCACCGCTTCTTCGACGACATCGCCGTTCAGATGGGGTTGCAGGCAATGCCCGACTTCCTGCGACGCGACCGCATGGAATCGCTCTATGAAGAACTGAGCGGACATCGCCCGCAAAACATGGACTGGTATCTCATGTACAGCGCGGTGCGCCACGGCATCGTGTTCACACGAATCTCACGACGGATGGCGCATTTCGGCGACCAGGAAATGCCCGAGGACCCCGACGACGCCATCCTTCACCGCGCAGCCCTCGAAGCCATGGTCGAAGGAACTTACTGGTCCTGAGCGACCCGATTCCGATACCGCAAGGGGCGGCGCCTCACTACGATGCGCAACGTCGCGAACAGCGACCGACACGATGCCCGGGTGGCGAAATGGCAGACGCAGAGGGCTTAAACCCCTCAGCTCCGAAAGGGGCGTGCGGGTTCGAGTCCCGCCCCGGGCACGATGTGTTTTCAAGGGTTTTGAAAACCGACATGGATGCCACCCTCCTGGCTAGCGGCGACCGCCGATCTGGTGTGTCGGCCCCGACGGTCGAACGCCGAGCGTGTCCTTGTGGTGCCGGGCGCTACTTGGCGAGCGGGGACTCGACGGCTGAGTCCCACCCGGCAGGGCACCCCATCTCGCCTGCGCGACGACGAGGAATCGCCTCAAGCGACTCGAGGATCAGGCTCCGCAGCTTGGGCGCCCACGACGATCCGGGCGAGACAGTGGTCAGGATCTGCGCTGTGACCAGCGCGGCTCCATAGATGCGTTCGCTCTGGCCGTCGGGCAGCGTCGAAAGCCCTGGGATGCTTGCCAGCCCTGCCGTGCTGGCTGGTGTGACGGACCGATTCCAGGGCCTCGAGTGGTGGGCACTGGTGTTGCGAACGATGGTGAGCTGCTCAAGCCATCGGACGAGTGGGTGGTGCTTCTTGGCCTTCTCCTGCTGGCGCTTGCTGAGCTTTGACAGGTCGATGCGAACGCCGATCCGCTCGGCGACAGCCCACTGGAGACGAGCAGGGAGCCCCTCGTAGAGTCGCGAGCTGTCGGCGAAGTCGAGGTGATCGGCCAGTACCCACAGCGGGTATCGCTTTCCGTATTCAGCCGCGTAGTGGCGTACAGAGGCGCTTGACCTGGCGGCTCGTTCTATCCTGCTGTCCGCTGTTTCCAGCCAGCGCCTGTGCTCGAAGTCGGGGCGGTAGTTGGCTGGGTCGCGGTAGGCGAGCGGGCCGAGAGCACCGAGCTCGTTGGTGAGGCCGCTGCGAAGGGGCCGTCGATGAGCATTCCTCGACTCAGAAGCTTCTCGACCAGAGCACCGGTCGGCACATGCGGCTTCAGAGGTTTCGGCATCGTCTCCCACTTCGACCGAAAAGAGATCCAGCCCACACCGGGCGAACCTGGGCGGGCTGAACTATTGACACTAACGGTGCCCGATCTGCTGGCCGACTGTCAACTCATTTGACGCACGGCGCATTCGATCAGATCGTCAGCGGACATGTGGAGTGACGTTTGAGGACCGGCGAGAAGGGCGGAACCCGGTCGTGGCAGACTTGAGCAGTCGCGAAATAGTCGCGAACTTCTTGGAACCGACTCGCACCTGACCCCACCGGTCGTCACGAAGGGCCCCTGAGACCCCCGGAATCGCCCGGAGAACGACACTCCACCAGCCTGCCCGGCACCACTCGTCACCCCAACCCGAGGGCTCAAACCCCTCAGCTCCGAAAGGGGCGTGCGGGTTCGAGTCTCGCCCCGGGCACGATGACACCGAAAGGACGCCCAGATGAGTGACACGAATGAGATGAACGACCGGAACCGCCAGATCATCGACGAGTTCCGCGCCAATGATGGCAAGGTCGGTGGCAACTTCGAGGGCGCTCCGCTGCTCCTGTTGCATACGACAGGAGCGAAGTCCGGGGCGGAGCGCGTCAACCCGATGATGTACCGGGACCTCGGCGACGGGCGGGTTGCGGTATTCGCATCCAAAGCTGGATCTGACAGCCACCCCGCCTGGTACCACAACCTCTCCGCCAACCCAGAGGTGACAGCGGAGATCGGCTCGGGAACACGAGCGTTTACCGCCCGGACCGCGTCTGCGGAGGAACGCACCCCGATCTGGGAGGCCCAGAAACAGGAGTTCCCGGGGTTCGCCGGCTACGAAGCATCGACAGGTCGCGTGATCCCGCTCGTCGTCCTCGACCCCCACTGAGACACCATCTGAGGCACCATCTGAGGCACGAACTGAGTCCACTGCCCCGGCCCCAACGCTTCCGCAGGCGTTGGATGGAGCGACGCTAACGATGAGCGGCGAGCCAGTCGCTCACCACTTCGAACACCTCGTCGCGTTCGGGTTCGTGGTGCAGTTCGTGAAAGGCCCCCGGCCAGGTCCGCAACGTCACGTCGGTGGAGGAGACCTCGGTGACGAGGTTCCGAGACCCTTCCACGGCGGCGAGCGCATCGGCCTCGCCGTGCAGTACCAGCAGCGGGACCGAGATTCGCGCGGCCTGTGCGTGTGCGGCGGCGAAGTTCACGTTGAGTTCCCGACCGGTGCCGGCGGTCATCTTGCCGCGGAAGTTGAGCGGGTCGGCGTCGTAGGCGTCGCGCACCTCCTGAACCCGCGAGATGGCATTGCCGTCGAGCTGGATCGTCGGCAGTTTCGGCGCCAGCTTACCCACGACGTTCGCGACCTTCACCAGCACGGACGGGATCGCGTCGGCCACGGCAAGGGCCGGCCCCGTCAAGACGATGCCAGCGAAGCGCTCGTCGCCGCGCTCGGCAAGTCGGGTCGCGGCGAGGCCCCCCATCGAGTGCCCGTAGAGAAACAACGGACGTTCGCAACGAACCGCGTCGACATACGCCGACAGATCGTCGACCAGCGAGTCGAAGGAGTCGACCTCGCCCCGTTTCACGCCGGTTGTCTTCCCATGGCCCCGATGGTCGAGCGATGCGACCCGATAGCCCGCCGCCACGAAGCGTTCCACCCAGGGCAGGTACCGACCCGAGTGTTCGCCGTACCCGTGGATGAGCACGATGTCGGCCACCGGCTCCCCCTCGGGCAACCACTCAACGGTATAAACCCGGACACCCCCGGCTCCGACAAAGGACGATTCGGTGCTGCGCATACGGCTCACGTTACGCGCCTTCAACCACCCACGGCGGGGCGGGAATCAACAATGCGAAACGTCGCCGCGACCGATCCGGGCGATCACGTGGCGAAGGCGACCGGCGACAGTTCCGCGTCAAGCATCGATTCGAACGTGGCCGGATCCACCGCTCGTGCGTACCACCAGCCCTGACCACGGCGGCACCCCAGCTCGATCAGGGTCCGAGCGTGGGCCTCGGTCTCTATTCCCTCAGCGGTCACCGACATTTTGAGCGCCTCGGCGAGGGTGACCACCGACCGCACGATCGCCTGATCCTGGGCATCGTGATCGACGCCGGTGACGAATGACCGGTCGACCTTCAACACATCGACAGGGAACCGTTTGAGATAGGACAGCGACGAATACCCGGTGCCGAAGTCGTCGATCGCCAGCCCGACGCCGAGTGCACGAAGCCGGCCCAACAATTCGGCCGACCGCTCCACATCGCTCATGAGCGACGACTCGGTGATCTCCAGACACAGGCACCCTGCCGGGAAACCCTCGCGCTCGAGCGCCTCCGCCACCTGATCGACGAGGTTGTCGTCATCAAGCTGGCGCGCCGACAGGTTGACGCGCATGACAAAGGCCCGATCTCCGATCGACTCACGCCAAACTCGAGCCTGCCGGACCGCTTCGTTCAGCACCCAACGGCCGACCGGCACGATGAGCCCGGTCTCCTCGATGACCGGCACGAACCGAAACGCGTCTTGCAGTTCGCCGTCGCAGTGCCACCGCAACAGTGCCTCGGCGCCGATGACCCTGCCCGACACCATGTCGACCTCGGGTTGGTAATGCACCTGAAATTCTCCGCGTTCGAGTGCACCACGCAGCCGCTGCTCGAGGGCATAGCGCTGCGCGGTTTGTTCCTCGACGCTCGGGTCATACGTCGACACACCCCCTGGGCCCTGCCCGCGGGATCGGTTCATGGCGGCGGTGCTGCGTCGTATCAGGCCCTCCGCCGCGCCTTCGTCTCCATCGACGCCGACCCCGATCCCAGCGCTCACCGTCAAACGGAGCTGTTGGCCGTCGATCTCGTATGGCTCGGCGAGCTCTTCGCAGATTCGTCGGGTCATCTCATACAGCGCCCAGTCGCTTTGACACTCGCCGACCCCGATCGCGAACTCGTCGGAAGCGATTCTGGCGACCGCGTCCCCCGGCCGAATCAACCCACGCAGACGGGCACCGATGCGTTTCAACACCAGGTCACCCGCCGTCGAGCCGAGGCTATCGTTGAGCGCATTGAACCCGTCCACATCGACCACGAGCACGCCCACGCGGCCAGGCTGCGCCGCCGATGCGAGCATCTCGTTGAGTTCGGCCACGAGCCCCGTACGGTTCAACAGCCCGGTCAGTTCATCGTGGCGCGAGCGTCGACGCATTTCGTCTTCGGCCTCTGCCGATCCGAGTAGTTGGGCGCACGTTGCGGCAACGGTGCCGAGCAGGATCAGATCGCTGTCGGCCCAGTCGCCCGTGCGGGTGTGCCACTCGAATCCCATGGCGGCCACTGCACGCCCGCCGATCACGATGGGCAACTCCAGGAACGAACTGATCCCCAACTCCTCGAGGAACTCGCGGTCGATACTCCATTCCGGAGGGAGTTTCGAAACATCGCGAACAGCGAGCACCTCCAACGCCGATTGGGCGCTGGCAGCGAGCGGGGTGAGCGACAGCGGAACCGACACGTACTCGTGGCGCTGGGGCGGGATGCCCCAAGCGGTCCACTCATGGGTCATCGTCTCGAACTCCGCCGCGGCGTCAAAGGAGACCACGTACCCGCGATCGGCGCCGAGAAAGATCGCAGCCTCTCCGAGGCCCGACTCGATGATGTCATCGACGTCGTCTGCAACGGTGTGCGCTGCGCGGTATTGGAACCGGGTGATGAGGGTTTCGAGCGATTCCTTTCTCCGCAACAGGCGTTCGGCGGAACGCGCAACCGTCGAACGTTGCATGATCACCACGATCACGGAACGACCGTCGAGCACATCGGCCCAGATCGAAAGCTGAACCTCGAAGGTCTCCGACACCGCAGAACACATCGTCATCGAGATCTCGACCGGTTCGCTGAGGCCCCCGGACGATCCGCTTTCCGACAGGCACCTGGCGACGCGTTCGCGCTCCGATTCGCTCGCCAACTCGGCGAACGGGCGGCCGACCAATTCGTCGACCGAGTAGCCGGTCTCGGCGCTGACGACGTTGGATACCGACAGACAGGTACCCGCTCGATCGAGGATGAACACCGGGTCGTGCACGCGTTGGCTCAGCCGCTGCCAGAACGGGTCAATCCAATCGGTCTCCACTGAGACGTCACGCGTCATGCGACTCGATCGGCACCCGTCACAGGAAATTGAAGGATGGCACCTGAAGTAGCGCGAATTGGCCAGTCGGTGGTCCGTTCGGCCCACCGCCGCGGCCTTTACCCAAACGGCCGGACCCATCGACCCGGATGAGTCGGTGCCGCCCGCTCGGGGCACCACTCACAAGCGCTCGTCCAGGTACGCCTCACCAAGCTGGGGAAAGACTCGACGGACACGACTCATGAGGTACTCGCCGTAGGTCCCCTCAAAAAGCAGCGGATCCTCGCGGTCCCAACGTCGGCGGCCGGCGCCTTCGGAAGCGATCAGGCGTGTGACCCGAACCGACCAGCCCGGGTCGAAAAACAGTGGGAACGACAGACGAAGTTGTGAACTGGCGTTTCGCACTCGGTGCGGGGTGGACCGGTATGTTCCGCCGGTCGCCCGCTCCAACATGTCTCCGATATTGCAGACAAACGAGCCCGCGATCGGCTCCACGTCGATCCATCCGTCATCCGACGCGACCTGCAGGCCTCCGATGTGATCCTGCAGCAACAGCGTGATCAGGCCATAGTCGCTGTGTTCAGCGACGCCCCACCCCTCCACGCCGTCGGCCACCGCCGGTGGGTACGCAAAGATCCGAAACAACACGGTCGGGTCGTCGACGAGGCTCACCAGACCTCCGTCCAAGCCGAGACCCCGATCGAGGAGCGCGACGATGCGACGCCCAAGGGCGGCGACCGCCTCGATGTATTCGAGCACGACGTCGCGCATCTCCGCAGGGTGACTCGGAAAGAGGTTCGGGCCGTGAAGCGGCCGAGGGTCATCTGCGGGGAGTTCCGAACCGAAGTAGATCCCTTCCTTGTGGTCGGGACGCCCCGCGGTCAATTCGGAACCCAGCGCAAACCAGCCACGCCATGCCTTACCGCCATCGTCCATGGCGATCTCGCTCTTCACCTCGGGGTCGAGCGCGAAGAACGCGCGGGCAACAGCCTCGAGGTCGGCGATGAGCTCAGATCGCACACCGTGTCCGGTGACGACGAAAAACCCACGGTCACGACATGCGGCGTCGAGGCGCTGAGCCAGCACCTCGTCGGACTCGGCCGACAAGTCGATGACCGGGATGTGGTGCGAGGGCCGGGACACCGACGAAGTGTTGCACGCCGCGTGCAGTGCGCGAAATGGCGAGGCCGTGCCGCGCGCTCACGCGGCGACCACATCGAGCGGGGTTCGCGAAGGTGCGATCGGAGCTTCGGTTGGACCGAGAAGGCCGTCGACCTCAAGCGACTGCCACAAGGACCGGCGAAGCAGCGCGGCATCGGCCCCCACGAACTCGTTGACGACCACGAACGCCTCCACGAGATCGGCCTGCACCGCAGCGAACGGACGCTCGTCGAGCCGAACCGACACCACGACCTGCCCATCGCTTCGGCGCCGCAACGACCGGTCGAGGTCTGCTCGCCGTGGCCGGCTCCTGATGGCCGGCACGTCGAGCCCCAGACCACGTGCGGTTGCGGACAGTGCACGAACCGATTCTGCGAAATGGAGGGAGCGGGACTGCATGATCACATCATCTCCGCGACCACCGACAGTCGATCCGGGTGGCCGTAACCGACAGTGCCGGAGGTCTCAGGCCCAGCACCCGAGGCGACCCGCTGCTCGCGCTACAGTGCTCGCGGCGCCTCAACGCCCTCAACAACACGAAGGGGAGTACCCCGCAAGTGCCGGCATCGTCATCACGGCACCACCGACGCCGATGCGTCGCTGGTCCCGGTGCCGGCCACCCCGTTCGACCGGTGGCCGATGCGAGGTGGGGAAGACCTTCGGTTCGTTCCGTCCAACGACCCGAAGGAGCCTACGCGCCCATGAACCCGGTCTCTCCCGCCCAAACACGACCAGATGGCCGGCCATCCCCCACAACCGATGCTCCAGCTTGGACGCTCGAATCGGAGGTCGTGAGTGAGCAACTCGGCACCGACCGCTCCGAAGGGCTCTCGAGCGCAGAGGTGGCCCACCGCCTTGCCACCTTCGGACCCAATCGTCTGGCGGAAAAGCCGTCGACGCCCCTGTGGCGACGCTTTATCGATCAGTTCAAGTCCGTACTGATCCTGCTGCTCGCGATCGGAGCGGTGGCCGCAGCGGCTGTCGGCGATGTGAAAGACGCCATCGTCATCGCGTCGGTACTGGTCATCAACGCCATCCTCGGCACCGTGCAGGAAGCGCGGGCGGAGAACTCCCTCGACGCTCTCAAGGCGATGTTGTCAGCAACCGCTCGGGTGCGACGCGACGGGTCCCTCCACGATATCGACGCCACCGAATTGGTCCCGGGAGACGTGATCTCGCTCGAAGCCGGCGACCGGGTCCCTGCCGACGCCCGCATCCTGGCGAGCTACGACGGCGAAGCCGACGAGTCCTCATTGACCGGCGAGTCGATGGCGGTCGACAAGCGCGAGGCCGCCATCGCGAAGGCAGAGGTCCCGCTCGGCGACCGCAACAACATGATCTGGATGAACACCACGATCACTCGGGGGCGGGTCGAGGCGGTCGTCACCGCAACGGCCATGGACACCGAGATGGGCCGAATCGCCGAACTCCTCAACACCGCCGATCAGACCGAAACGCCGCTCGCCCGCCAACTCGACGGGCTCGGTAAGCGCCTGGCCGTGGTCGCAGGCTTCGCGATGGTCCTGTACCTGGTCGTGGGCATGTCCCGAGGGGAGACACTCGAGGAGATCATCGGTTCCGCAATCGGCCTGGCGATCGCCGCGGTGCCCGAAGGACTTCCCGCGGTCGTGACCGTCACCTTGGCCTTGGGCGTCAGCCAGGTCGCCAAACACAACGCGATCGTCAAGAACCTCGCCAGCGTGGAAACCCTCGGGTCGACCTCGGTGATCTGCTCGGACAAGACCGGCACCTTGACGATGAATCGCATGTCGGCGGTTGAATTGCAGTCGGCCGGGCAACGCCACGAGATCACGACCGACGGCGATTCGGTCGATATCGACGCAGCCTCGTTCGACGAGCCGCGCATACGCGACCTCCTCGAGTTGGCGGTGTTGTCCTCAGACGCCATCGTCACGCTCGGCGAGGGCGCCCGAGATGTCGGCGACCCGACCGAGGTCGGCATCGTGCGGCTCGCCGCCCAGGTCGGCATCGACGCTGAGACGCTTCGCCGAGACCGCCCTCGCGTTGCCGAAGTCCCGTTCGACTCCGGTCGAAAGTACATGGTCGCGGTCATCGACGAAGGAGACCCCGACAACGTTCGCTTCGCGATCAAGGGCGCCATCGACCGCCTGATCGGCCGATGTTCCGCGATGCGCGACGGCGACCGCACCGTTCCCCTCGGTGAGGAACAACGCGATCTCGTCTCGGCAGCGGTCGACGCCGCAGCGCGCCAAGGCCGCCGGGTGCTCGCCGTGTGCACCACCACCGCGCCGCGGTCGGTCATCGCCGGCGCGAACCAGGAGCGACTCGTCGAACTGTCCCGCGAGCTCGAACTCGTCGGCCTCGTCGGCCTCGCAGATCCCCCGCGACCAGAGGCCGCCGACGCAATCGCCCGCGCCCAACGCGCCGGAATCTCACTGAAGATGATCACCGGCGACCACCCCACGACCGCGACCGCCATCGCCCAGGAGATCGGCATCGTCGGCGACACGGTCTCGGGGACCGAACTCGACGGCTGGAGCGACGAGCATCTCACCGAACGGGTCGAGGACATCGGCGTGTTCGCACGGGTCTCGCCCGAACACAAGTTGCGTATCGTGCGCTCACTGCAGGCACGGGGCAACGTCACCGCGATGACCGGCGACGGGGTCAACGACGCACCCTCGCTGAAGCAGGCCGATGTCGGCGTGGCCATGGGCATCACCGGCACCGAAGTCTCCAAGGAGGCGGCCGACGTCGTCCTCGCCGATGACCAACTCGGCAGCATCGTCGCCGCGGTCGGTCAGGGCCGGGCGATCTACGACAACATCGTCACCTTCGTGCGCTTCCAGGTGGCGACCAACATCGGGGCGATCCTCACCCTCGTCGGATCACAACTCATCGGCTTGCCCAAACCCTTCGCCGCCATCCAACTGCTGTGGATCAACATCATCATGGACGGCCCCCCGGCGATGGCGCTCGGCACCGACAAGCCCAAGCCGGGCGTCATGCGGCGCAAGCCGCGCCGACCCGACGAGATCATCTTGAATCGCCACCGACTCGGCGTCATCGGCCTCCATGGCGCCATCATGGCGGCGGTCACGCTGTCGATTCTCAGCTACGGCGAACGCGAATGGGGCGAGGCCGTCGGCGCCACGATGGCCTTCACGGTGTTCGTGTTGTTCCAGATCGTCAATGCGTTCAACGTGCGAGCCGTCGGCACGCTCTTTCAGCCACACACGTTCACCAACAAGATCCTGTGGGGGGCGCTCGCACTGGTCACGGTGTTGCAGATCATGGTGATCGAGGCGCCGTTTATGAACAACCTCTTCGAGACGACCAATCTGACGCTCGGCCAATGGGGCATCTGCGTCGCGGCCGCGCTCACGCTCGGTGTCGTCGACGAGGTGCGTCGCATCATCACGTTCAAACGCGGCCAAAGCGACTGATCGGCCACACCGGTGGATCTTGGGTGCCCCGCCGCCGGGGCACCCAAGATCGCCTCGTCAGGCGTCGATGTTGCTCATAACGTGCTTGATACGGGTGTAATCGTCGAGAGCGTAGGCCGACAGGTCCTTGCCGTAGCCCGACATCTTGAACCCTCCGTGGGGCATCTCGGCCACGAGCGGAATGTGGGTGTTGATCCACACGCAACCGAAGTCAAGAGCGCGACTCATGCGCATCGCGGTTCCGTGATCGCTGGTCCACACCGAACTCGCCAGCCCGTACGGCGTGCCGTTCGCATAGGCGACGGCCTCGGGCTCGTCGCGAAACCGCTGCACCGTGATGACCGGACCGAAGATCTCGTTCTGAATGAGCTCGTCGGTCTGGCGCAGGTCACTGATGACCGTGGGGGCCACGAAGAATCCCGACTCGCCCACGCGTTCGGCGCCGATGCGCACCTGCGCGTGGTCGGGAACCCGCTCGAAGAAGCCGGTGACCCGGGCGAACTGAGCGGCGTTGTTCAACGGGCCGTACAACACGTCGGGGTCATCGGGAAATCCGGTGGAGGTGTTGCGCGCCTGTTCGGTGAGCCGTTCGACGAAATCGTCGTAGGCCCCATCGGCGACGAGAACACGGGTGGCCGCCGTGCAGTCCTGACCGGCGTTGAAGTAGCCCGCCACCGCGATGGCCTCGGCCGCCGCATCCAAGTCGGCATCGCCGAACACCACGACCGGCGCCTTTCCACCGAGTTCGAGGTGGCATCGCTTCAACGTCGCCGCCGCCTGTTGTGCCACCTCCATTCCGGCTCGCACCGATCCGGTGATGGACACGAGTTGTGGGATCTCGTGTGCGACCAGCGCCCGGCCGGTATCGCGGTCGCCGCAGATGACGTTGAACACCCCATCCGGGAGAAACTCGTTCATTAGTTCCGCCATCATCACCGTGGTGACCGGGGTCGTGTCGGAGGGCTTGAGCACCACGGTGTTGCCCGCGGCGAGCGCAGGGGCCCACTTCCACACCGCCATCATCATCGGATAATTCCACGGCGCGACCTGGGCCACGACGCCGATCGGCTCGCGTCGGATGGAACTGGTGTGACCCGACAGGTACTCGCCCGTCGCCGGCACGGCACCGGTACGGGCGGCGCCTGCAAAGAAGCGGATCTGGTCGACCATCGGGCCGATCTCCTCGCTCATCGTGAGCTCGACCGGCTTGCCGGTATTGCGCGACTCCGCAGCGACGAACTCCGCGGCGCGGGATTCGATCGCGTCGGCGATCTTCAACAGCGCGGCCTGGCGCTCGCTCGGGGTGGTGCGCCCCCACTGTGCGAACGCATCGGCGGCCGCCCGCGCTGCCCGGTCGACGTCGTCCACACCCGAACGAACCGCCGACGCGAAGACGTCTCCGGTACATGGATCGACGAGATCGGTCGTCTCCCCCGACGCAGCGTCAACCTGTTGTCCACCGATGAAGTTGCGAATCGTGTCCGTCATGAGCGAAGCCTTGCCCATCGCCACGCGGTTTGCAACGAGTCGCCTCACACCGCCGATGTTGCCCCATCGTCCCCATTGGTCAGGTTGATAGGGTTGCCGAGCAACCGGTGAGCCGGGCGAGTCGACGCGGCTAATTGATGCCCAACCGCCGACACCACTCGCCACGGCCCAATCTGAGGGAGCGAACATGCCAACACCGTCCAACCCCGTCCCGATCGAGCGGTTGACCGCGAACGCCAAGGCGATCGCGGAGACTGAAATGGCAACGGTGCTCGCCAACACGACCGCGTCAAAGGTGCTGTATGAGCGGGCGGTGCGCTCGATGCCCGGCGGCGTCGCGTCGAGCTTCCAACTCGGCGACCCGTACCCCATCTATCTGAGCCGCGGCGTCGGCGCGAACGTGTGGGACGTCGACGGAACGGAATACGTCGACTTTCACAACGGATTCGGATCCATCGCCGTCGGGCATGCTCATCCGGCGGTTGCCGATGCTGTCTGCACTGCGGCGCGCAGCGGCATGCACTTTGCGGTGACGGTAGAAAAGACGGTGGCGTTGGCGGAGGAACTGTGTCGACGTTTCGGCGTCGATCAGGTCCGGTTCACCAATTCGGGAACCGAGTCGAACATGAGCGCCATCCGCCTCGCCCGCGCCGCGACTGGACGAGAGGTCATCGCCAAGATCGAAGGCTCCTATCACGGCCACGTCGATCAACTCATGTACAGCTGCACACCTGGGGCCGAATCGATGGGCGGGCGCGACACCCCGGCCAAGACCCCGAAGTCCAAGGGCATGCCCAAGGACCTCGACCAGTGGATTCGCATCGTGCCGTTCAACGACGCTGATGCCTTCGAACGACTGCTCGAGGCCGAGGGGGATCAGATCGCCGCCCTCATCATGGAACCGGTGATGATGAACATCGGCATCGTGGTACCCGAACCGGGCTACCTCGAACGCATCCGCGAGCTGTGCACCCGCCACGGCGTGGTGCTGATCTTCGACGAGGTGAAGTGCGGGGTCACGATCGCCGCTGGCGGAGCCGCGGAACGCTTCGGCGTGAAGCCGGACCTGGCGAGCTGGGCGAAATCCATCGGGGGTGGCGCAGCCATCGGTGCCTTCGGCGGCAGAGCCGACCTCATGGATCACATCAACCACGGGGCTGCTCACCAAGGCACCTACAACGGCAACCCGTTGTCGGTCGCGGCGTCGCTCGCCACGCTCACCGAAGTCCTCACCGACGATGCGTACGTACACTTCGCGGCGCTCGGTGAGCGGCTCACCGCCGGCATGAACGAGGCGATCGCGGCCTACGGCATCCCGGCCCACACCGTCGACCTCGGCGCCAAGGGCTGCGTGACGTACCGACCCGAGCCGCTCACCAACTACCGCGACTTCCTCGACACCAATATGGATCTGTACCTGGCGTCGTACCCTTGGATGATCAACCGCGGCGTGTTCATGACCCCGGGCGACGAAGAACAGTGGACCCTGTCGGTGCAACACCGAGACGAACACATCGACCGTTACGTCAACGCCTTCGGCGAGCTCTGCGCCGCGCTCGCGGCCTGACGACAGGCGCGACGACCCGGACGGCAAGCGGCCGGGCACGGGTTTGGCGATCAGACGATCTAGCGTTCGCGTCGGCCCGACATGATGGTCGAGCCGACCAGGAGGAAGGTCGATACGAGCAGGATCATCGTCGCTAACACGTTGACCTGCGGGCGGAACTCAACCTTGAAGGAGTCCCAGATGTGTACGGGCATCGTGTTTGTCGAGCCCTTCACGAACGACGTGATGATGTAATCGTCTATCGAGAGGGCGAAACTCAACAGCGCCGCGGCGAACACGCCGGGCAGGATGAGCGGAAAGGTCACACGCCGAAAGGTCGACCACGGGTTCGCCCCCAGATCAGCGGCGGCCTCCTCAAGCCTCCAATCGAACCCACGGATGCGGGCCTTGACCGTCATGGCGACGAAACTCATACAAAAGACGGTATGGGCGATGATGATCGTCACCATGCCGCGGTCCATGTCGAGTGGGTCGATGAAGAGATTCAACAACGATGCGCCGAGCACGATCTCCGGCGTCGTGAGCGGTAGGACCAGGAAGACGTCGACGGCACTGTTTCCGCGGAAGCGGTACTTCGCTAGCGCCAGCGCTATGGCGGCGCCTGCCGCGGTGGCGATCGCCACCGACACCGCAGCGACGATGAGGCTCCGTTGGAAGGCGTCGGTGAGCTGCACGTCCTTGAACGGGTTCGCCCAGTTGTCCAGCGTGAACTCGCGCCACTGCAGGTTGTACTTACCCCGGGGCCTGTTGAACGAGAACACGACGATCCACAGGATCGGTGCAAACAGGTAGACGTACGCGAGGATCGAAATCACCAACAGCGGGGTGCGGCCACGACGTGACACCGAACCGCTCATGCTGCCAGCCCATCCGTTCCGAAGAGTTTCGAATAGATCAGAACCGCGACGGTGATGATCGCCATCAACACGAGTGAAATCGCTGCTGCCACCGGGTAGTTGAGCTGCACCAGAAACTGATCCTGCACGACCGACCCGATGGTCGTGAGCTTCGGGGTGCCGAGGAACCGGACGTTAATGAAATCTCCTGCCGCCGGAATGAACACCAGCAGCGACCCGGCGAACACCCCGGGCAGCGACAGCGGGAAGATGACCCGCCAGAATGCGGCAATCGGGCTCGCGTAGAGATCCTCGGCGGCCTCGGTGAATCGGAAGTCGATTTTTTCGAGTGCAACGTAAATGGGCAGGATCATGAACGGTAAGAAGTTGTAAGTCAGGCCGCCAACCACTGCCATCGGGGTACCCAAGAAGTTGAAGCCATCGCCGAAAGCCTTGCGTGCGAGATCGGTGACGAAGGACTGATTTCCCAAGATGGAGGTCCATGCGATGGTCCGAATCAAAAACGATGTGAAGAACGGGATCACCACCAGCCCGATCAACAGGTCCTTCCAACGGCCCCCATGAACGGCGATGAAATAGGCCAACGGATACCCGATGAGAAAAGCGAGCAACGTCGCGATCCCGGCAAAAAGGAACGACCTGCCGAACTGGGGAAGGTAGTCGACGAGGGCGGTGCTGAAGTTCGAGAACTCCCAGGAGAACTCGGGATTCTCGAACCTCGACGGCCGACTCGACAACGCTGAACGCACCAGCGTGAGGACCGGGGCGAGGAAGAACGCGACCATGAACAAGCCGCCCGGGCTCAACAACACCCACGGGGCGAAGCGTGCCGGCCTCCTCGTTTCGTCTGCCATCGTCGAAACCGATCGGTCGCGCTGGATGCCTAGTTGCCCTGCAGCTTGGAAAACGCTGCGTCGAGGGCTTCCTCGTCCGAATCACTGAGGTTGCCGAATGAGCGCAGATTCGCCTTATCGGCATCCGTCGGGAACATGAGCGGGTTCGCGGCCAACTCCGCTGCCTCTCCGCCCTTGCGCTCAAGTTCCTCCTTCACCCCCTGCACCGGTGAGATGAACTGCACATACTCGGCGATGCGTGCGGCGTTGACCGGGTCATAGACGAAGTCCATGAACTTCGCTGCCGCCTCGATGCCGTCAGCACCCTTCGGCACGATCATCGCGTCGGCCCACAGCGTCGCTCCGGACTCCGGGATGACGAACTTGCAGTCCGGATTGTCGAGTGCAAGCTGAGCGATGTCGCCCGACCAACCCAGGCATGCCACCAGGTTGCCTGTCGCCAGGTCATCGAGATAGTCGTTGCCGTGGAAGCGCCCGACTTGTCCCGAATCGACCTGTTCCTGGATCAGGTCCAGAACCGGTTGCATGTTTGCCGCAGTCGGATTCTCGATGTCAACGTCCATCGCCATGCCGAGGATGCCGAGGGTGTCCCGGTATTCGGTGAGCAAACCGATCTTGCCCTTGAACGCCGGATCCCACAGGTCCTCGACGGTGTGCAGCTCACGTCCGGCTGCGGCCTGGTTGAAGCAGATGCCCGCCATGCCGGCCTGCCACGGCAGACTGAACTCACCGGTCGGATCCCACGTCGGCGTATCGAATTGCGGGTCGAGGTTCTTGGCGTTCGGGATGAGGTCGAAGGGCAACTTCTCGGTCCAACCAAGCGAGATCAGACGTCCCGCCATCCACGAGGTCGGGGCGATGAGGTCCGGCTCGATCGGCTTGCCGGCACTGAGCAGCGGCTGAATCTTCGCGAAGTACTCGTAGTTGTCGTTGAACTCTTCGGTGTAGCGGAACTTGATACCGGAGGCTTCCTCGAAGAGCCCGACCGTCTCCTCATCGATGTAACTCGGCCAGTTAGCGAAATACAGACTCTTCACATCCTGAGAACTCGAAGAGCCCCCCGATCCGCCGGCGTCGGTGTCGTCGGAGCCACATGCGGCGAGCAACGACGGAGCGATCGCGAACCCTCCGAGGGCAATGCCGCTACGCCCCAGGAACTGACGACGGCTCAGGGCAGGACGACGGTGGTGGTGATTGGACATGTCTGCCTCCTCGGGCACAGTTACAGAACGGTTTCATCCTCATCGGCGTTCGTGACACCGGCTTGTGATAGATCGATTTCTTCGTTGACGACGAAGGCCCCCTCGGGAAGCCAGGACAACACCACGGGCCCGCCGGGCGACACATCCGAGGGCATGTCATCGATATGAACATGGGCGACCAAGATCGAACCGGTGCCGCTGACAGCCTCGCAGCGAAGCACCGGCCCCTGGAACACGACGCTACGCAGGGTGGCATCGATACTCCCTCCGATCTCACGCTCAGGCGCCGACGCGCTGATGTCGAGGCGTTCGGGCCGGATCATCACCGCACCCTTCGCCCCGGCCGAATACCGGCGCCCGACCGTCGGCACGGAGAACTGCGACCCCATCGACGAAGTCGCCGAGACAACGTCGGAATGCACGGCGTCGAGTTGCACCGGTATCAGGTTCGCGGTCCCGATGAACCCGGCGACGAAAACGGATTCCGGGTAGTTGTAGATGTCGGTCGGCGAACCGATCTGGGCGACACGACCCTGGCTCATGACCGCGATGCGGTCACTCATCGTGATCGCCTCTTCCTGATCATGAGTGACGAACACGAACGCGATGCCCAACTCACGCTGGATGCGCTTCAATTCGAACTGCATGTTCTGACGCAACTTGAGGTCGAGCGCGGCAAGCGGCTCGTCGAGTAGCAGCGCCTTGGGGTTGTTGACCAGCGCACGGGCCAAGGCGACCCGTTGCTGTTGACCGCCGGACAGTTGCGCTGGCTTACGGCTACCGAACTCGCCGAGCGCCACGAGGTCGAGCATCACCTCAGCCTGTTCGCGACACTGCGCCTTGGGCACTTTCTTGGATCGAAGCCCGAAGGCGACGTTGTCACGAATGCTCATGTGGGGAAACAAGCTGTATTGCTGGAACACCGTGTTGACGTCGCGTTTGTACGCCGGCACGTTCGACACGTCCTGGCCGTCGATTCGAATGGCGCCTGACGTCGGCTGCTCGAATCCAGCGATCAGCCGCAAGGTCGTCGTCTTGCCACAGCCCGATGGCCCGAGCATCGAGAAGAACTCACCCGAGGCGATTTCGAAATCGGCTTCCTCAACCGCGCGGTAGTTGCCGTAGTGCTTCGAGACGTGGTCGACGGAGATCATCGTCGAAGCCGAGTCGGGCGTGTCCGTCAGTTGGGAATTGACCATGTCTCGATCCCTTCCACGCCAGAGCCCCGGCGTGACGTCTCGGCGAAAACTAGTGGCCCGAAACCGTGTTGACCACCAAAAGCCGATTCAACGGCGTCCAAGCACCCGGGGGGCTCCGGATAGCGTGCCGACATGACCGTGTTGTGGAACGACTACGCCGATAGTTCGACCGGCGATCGGCGCCAGCACTGGCACCGCAGGCCGTTCGGATCGCAACCGGATGACGATCGGGACTGGGACGTGGCGATCGTCGGCGCTGGATTCACCGGCCTGTGGGCCGCCCGTTCGCTCCTCGAGGCAGACACTTCGCTGTCGGTGGTCGTGCTCGAGGCCGAACGCGTCGGATTCGGGGCATCGGGTCGCAACGGTGGGTGGTGTTCGGCGTTGTTCGCGACCTCGTCGTCGACACTGGCCCACCGGTTTGGGGCGCAGGCGGCTGCTGCGATGCAGGCAGCGATGCGCGCGACCGTCGACGAGGTCGCCCGCGCCGCGGCCGAGGACGACATCGACTGCGACTTCGCCAAGGGCGGAACCCTCACCGTCGCGACCCTGCCGCAACACGTCGATGCAATTCGGTCGGCCGCGCTCGCGGAGACCGACGCGCACTGGCTCGATCCGACCGCGGCAACCGCCCGATTCGCTACCGCCTCCAACCATGGGGCCGCCTACACGCCACACTGTGCGGCGGTTCATCCGGGCAAGCTCGTTCGCGGTCTCGCCGCGACCGTCGGCGAACGCGGCGTCCGCATCGCGGAACGTTCACCGGTGGCCAAAGTGCTTCCGGGCCGCCTCCTTTTGCGGGACGGCACGGTGGTGCGCGCCAACAACATCATCCGCGCAACCGAGGGCTACACCTCCACCATCACCGGGTTTCGACGGCGGGTGGTCCCGATCTACTCCCTCATGATTGCGACCGAACCGCTCGCCGACTCCGTGTGGGACGAGATCGGGCTGAGGTCCCGCGAGACATTCACCGACGGGCGTCGCGTCATCATCTACGGCCAACGCACCGCCGATGGCCGCATCGCGTTCGGCGGACGCGGAGCTCCGTACCATTTCGGCTCTCGGATCCGACCCGGCTTCGACATCGACCGACGGGTCTTTGATCAGATCGAGACGACGTTACGAACCCTGTTGCCCCAGATAGGGGGTGCTCGAATCACCCACCGGTGGGGAGGCCCGCTCGGGGTCCCACGCGACTGGATGTCCTCGGTCGGGTTCGACGCGGTCTCGCGGATCGGCTGGGCGGGCGGATATGTGGGCGACGGAGTGTCGACGACGAACCTCGCAGGGCGGACCCTTGCCGATCTGGTCCTTGGGCGTCCGACCGAGTTGACCTCGTTGCCCTGGGTGCAACACCGCTCCCCCAACTGGGAACCCGAACCGGCTCGGTGGATCGGAATCAATGCCGGCCGCGCGCTCGCCGAAGCAGCCGACCGGATCGAGAACCGCGGCCATCACGTTCCGGCCCTGCTCGAACGCACGCTCACTCGCCTGACGGGAGGCTGAGTTCTCCACCCGGCTCAGCATCCGGGTCGCCGCCGCCGCTTCCGCCCGACGCCAGGACCGGGACCGTCGGAGTGCGAGCGAGCGCCGCCACCGTTGCCATCTCCGGCACCTTCTTGGTCGATCCGGCCCCAACCTCGGCCAGCTTGCGGGCCGTTACCAGCATCCTGCCTTCGAGCGAGCCGACCGACCGGTTGTAGCTCTCAACAGCGCTGTTCAGCCGAGCTCCGACCGCCGCGTATCCATCGAGGAAATTCGCGATCCGTTCGTGGAGTTCGGCACCGAGCCGTTGAATCTCGGCGGCCTCCTCCTCGGCGCGACGCTCGCGCCAACCGAGCGCGATTCCGCGAAGCAGTGGAAGCAGCGAGCTCGGGGTGGTCAGCACCACCCCCTTGGTCGCGGACGTCTCGAACAACGACGGGTCGGCATCGAGCGCGGCGGTGAGGAACGCGTCGCCGGGGAGAAACAACACGACGAGATCGATCGCCCCGTCGACCCCGCTGGTGTAGTTGCGGTTCGACAGCGCGTTGACATGGCCAGCGAGCGAGCGAGCGTGCTCGACGAGCAATTGCCGCTCTGCGTCGGGGTCGTCGCTGTTGGCGGCCTCGAGGTAGCGGTCGAGCGGCACCTTGGCGTCGATCACGATCGATCGGCCATTGGGCAGTCCGACGACGACATCGGGGCGAATCGTCTGGCCATCGGCAACCGAGGACTGCTGCTCGACGAAGTCGGTGTGTCGCTCCAGCCCCGCCAGTTCCAGGACTCGCCGAAGCTGCACCTCGCCCCAGGTACCGCGTACCCGGCTGTCTCGGAGCGCGCTGTGAAGGCGCGCGGCCTCGCTTCGGGTTGCCTGGGTCGCCTGGGTCAACTCGCGAACCATCGACTCCAGTGAGTTCGTCGCCTGGGACCGCTCGCGTTCGAGCGAGGACAGCCTCGCCCCCAACGCGTCGAGCGCCGCGGCGATGCGCTCGCTGTGCTGGTTCAGCAGCGTCGAAGTTCCATTCGCCAACGCCCCATAGCGCGTCTCCGCCAGTTGAAGAAACTGCTGCGACTGCCCGGCAAGCGCCTGCTGCGACACGGCACCGAATGCCGCGAGTTGTTGTTGATCGCTAGCCCGTGAAGCCTCGGCCCGAGCGAGTGCCTCGCGCAGTTCGCCTTCGCGTCTGGCGGCTTCGACCTGCACCGCGGCCATGTCGGCACCCGATACGCCACCTCCCTCGCGACGCACCAACGAGAGCGTCGTTAACACGATGAGTGCGACCAACAGGATCACCACGAGCCATTCCATGGCTTCGCACGGTACGGGCAACCCCTGACACTCAAGATGCGGCGGCCCCAAGCCCCGCCGCCAGCAAGCTCAGTAACTGGCGCCAGGGACTCGACCGCGCCCACGTAGCCTGGTGACGCCATGTCCAGCCTCCCCCAACCGGGCGCATCACCGGACCCTCAACCCACCCCGGCCGCACCGTCCGTCGGCGAACGCTCCGCGAGCGTCGTCGCACCCGACCTACCGATCCACGAACGACACGACGAGATCGTGGCAGCCATTCGACAACACCAGGTGGTGGTCATCGCCGGGGAGACCGGATCGGGCAAGTCCACCCAGCTTCCGAAGCTCTGTCTTGAGGCCGGCCGCGGTGCCGTCGATCCCGACACCGGCCGAGCCCGCTGGATCGGCCACACCCAGCCCCGCCGCATCGCCGCCCGGTCGATCGCCGAACGCGTCGCCGAAGAACTCGACGAGACCATCGGCGGCATCGTGGGCTACAAGGTCCGGTTCAACGACGAGGTCGGCGCATCCACGCGCATCAAGGTGATGACCGACGGCATCTTGTTGGCCGAAGTTCAACGCGACCGGAACCTGCGCGCCTACGACACGATCATCATCGACGAGGCCCACGAGCGATCGCTCAACATCGATTTCCTCCTTGGATACCTCAAGCGCCTCCTACCGAAACGACCCGATCTCCACGTCATCATCACCTCCGCGACGATCGACACCGCACGCTTCAGTGCCCATTTCGACGATGCGCCCGTCATCGTCGTCGAAGGTCGCACCTATCCGGTGGAGGTCCGCTACCGACCGCTGGATCCCGCCGAGGCCCTCGCGGCCGCCGGTGTCGCCAACGCCGGAGACGACCTCGGCGATCCACTCGACATCGCCGAGGGCATCTGCGCCGCGGTCGACGAATTGTCCTCCGAAATCGACGGCGACGTGCTCGTCTTCTGCTCGGGCGAACGCGAAATCCGCGAGGCCGCGGCAGCGCTTGAGGATCTGAAACTGCCCGACACCGAGGTCTTCCCGCTGTTCGCACGCCTCTCTGCGGCCGAACAGCACCGCGTTTTCGAACCTCACCGAGGGCGGCGCATCGTGTTGGCCACCAACGTGGCCGAGACCTCGCTGACCGTCCCCGGCATCCGGGCCGTCATCGACCCCGGAACCGCCCGCATCTCCCGTTACTCGAATCGCACGAAAGTCCAGCGCCTCCCCATCGAAGAGGTCAGCCAAGCCTCGGCGAACCAACGGGCCGGACGCTGTGGTCGGGTGGGCCCGGGTATCTGCATCCGGCTCTACAGCGAGGAGAACTTCGTCGCCCGGCCCGAGTTCACCGAACCCGAAATCCGCCGCACCAACCTCGCGGCGGTAATCCTTCAGATGGCGAATCTCGGGCTCGGCGACGCGTCGAGGTTTCCGTTCGTCGAGGCCCCATCGGAACGCAACATCCGCGACGGCATCGCACTGCTCGAGGAACTCGGCGCCGTCGATCCGCGCCGACACGGTACCCGCCGGTGGCTCACCCCGATCGGCCGCCAACTCGTGCGCATGCCGGTGGACCCACGGTTCGGACGCATGGTGCTCGAAGCGGTCGACAACGGCGCGCTCGACGAGGTGATGATCATCGCCGCCGCCATGTCGATCCAGGACCCACGCGAGCGCCCGTTCGACAATCGCACCGCGGCCGACCAGTCGCACGCTCGGTTCAAGCACCCCGACAGCGACTTCCTGACGTATCTCAACCTGTGGAACCACCTCGTCGCAGAGCGCGAGGCGCGGTCGGGCAATCAGTACCGCAGGATGTGTCGCCAGGAGTTCCTCAACTACAACCGAATCCGCGAGTGGCAGGACATCTACGGACAGCTCCGACGATCCACCAAAGCTCTCGGCTTCATCCCCAATACCGCCCCGGCGGCAGCCGATCAGGTCCACATCTCGCTGCTCGCCGGGCTGCTGTCCCACATCGGCATGCGCAACAACGCCCAACGCAGCGGCGTCGAAACCCGCCAGCACCGAAGCCACGGCCATCGAGAAGGCGGCGACCGCCGGGCATCACGCGACTACATCGGCGCACGAAACGCTCGCTTCACCATCGCCCAGGGATCCTCGTTGACGAAGTCTCCGCCCGAATGGGTGATGGCGGGTGAACTCGTCGAGACCGACCGGATGTGGGCGCGAACGCTCACCAAGATCGATCCAGCGTGGGCCGAACGGCTCGGCGAGCATCTGTGCAAGTACTCCTACGGCGAGCCGTGGTGGGACCGCGGGCGAGGAGCGGCACTCGTCACCGAACGCGTCACCCTGTACGGCCTCCCGATCGTCGGCGACCGTCGTGTGCAACTCGCGTCCGTCGACCCAGCGCTCGCCCGCGACCTGTTCATACAACACGCTCTCGTCGAAGGCGACTGGGACGCTCACCACAAGTTCATCGACCGCAACGATCGGGTCGCGTCCGAGGCCGCACAGGTCGAGGCTCGCGCACGCCGTGGCGACCTCGTGGTCACCCACCATGAGATCTTCGATTTCTACGACGAGCGCGTGCCTCCGACGGTCACCAACACCGCAGCGTTCAACGAATGGTGGAAGGCCGAACGGCGCACCAACGGCAAGCTCTTGGACCTCACACTCGACGACCTGCTCGTCGACGACCCCGACGAGATCATCGACCACGACGCCTTTCCCGATACGTGGAACGTCGACGGCCACGACCTCGCTGTCACCTACGAATTCGACCCCCTCAGCGATCACGATGGTGCGACCATCACGATCGACGTCGGGGTCCTCGGCCAGATCCAGCCCGACGTGTTCGACTGGAACGTCCCGGGATTCCGCGACGAGATGGTCGACGCACTCATCCGAACGCTGCCGAAGCAACTTCGCAAGCTGTTCGTCCCCGTCCCCGAGACGGTCGAACTCATTCGCGACGACCTCGAGGCGAACGGCAGCAGCTTCTTATCTTCGGTGCGACAGGCGCTCAACAAGTTGATCGATACGCCGCTTCCAGCCGACGCGTTCGATCTCGACCGATTGCCGACTCACCTTCGCCCGTCGTTCCGCATCGTCGACAGCGACGGCGTCGAACTCGCCGCAGGCAAGGATCTTCGAGTGCTCGCGCATGAGGTGCGCCAACATGCCGACGAGGTGGCAACCCAGGTGGACTCCGGCCTCGAGCGGTCCGGCATTCGGACGTGGGACCTGGGCGAACTCCCACGGGTGGTGCAGCGTCACGTGGGTGGCCGCCTCCTCAAGGCCTACCCCGCGCTCGCGGATGACGGCGACTCGGTGGCGGTGGTCGCCTGCCCCAGCGCGGAAGAGCAGGCAGCGATGATGTGGGAAGGCACGCGCCGACTGCTTCGACTACAGATGCCCAGCCCGGCACGACAGGTCGACTCCCTGCTGGACGAACGCACGAAGTCGCTCATGACGACCGGGGCCATCGCGTCGAAAGTCGAGTGGTACAACGACATCATCGCAACGACCCTCGACCGTCTCCTCGCAGACGCTGGCGGACCGGCCTGGAACGAGCCGGCCTGGGCGCGCCTCGTCGCGGATGCCCGCAACGGATTTCACGACGCGCTCGTGCTGAGCTGCGCCGCTGCTTCGAGGATCATTGCAGCGCATCGCGACATTCGCGCTGCCATGGCGTCCTCGGTCTCGGAGGCGCTCGACCCAGCCATGGTCGACATCGCCGAGCAACTCGATCGACTCCTGTATCCGGGTGTGCTCACGGCGGTGGGGTACGACCGGCTCGACGATATCGAACGGTACCTTCGCGCCGTTCTGCGGCGACTCGACGCTCTCCCCAACAATGTGCGCCGCGACGCTGAGCTGATGCAACGGTGTCGGGCGCTCGAATCCGACTACGACAGCCTCCTCGCCACGGTACCGATGAGCGACGACGTCGAGGCGGTCGGCTGGATGCTCGAGGAGTTCCGTGTCAGCTCGTTCGCCCAGCAACTCCGAACCAGCGTCCCGGTGAGCGAGAAGCGCATCCGAAACGAGATTCACCGCCTGGCGCGAGGGTTGTGAGCGCCCGTTGGCCCTCAGCCGACGAGAACCTGCGAGAACGCATGAGACAAGTACACCTCGTCGCCCTCGCGCAGATCGAGATCGACGGCCTCGCGTCGTGTGAGCTGAACCGTTACGGTCTCGTCTGGCTCCCCGATCACCTCGCGCATCGCATCGAGGCGAACTTCGAAACCGACCCGTAGCAGCCGGGTCACCCGAGCGCCGAACGCGTGCGGTACCGCTGAGGTGGTGACCGCTATGTCGTGGGGTCGAACCAGCTCACCGTTGAGGCGCGTTGTCGGGCCGAGAAATCCCATCACAAAGTCGTTGCGAGGGTGGTCGTAGAGATCGTCGGGCGAGCCGACCTGTTCAACGCGACCCTGATTGATGACCACGATTTCATTCGACACTTCCAGTGCCTCTTCCTGGTCGTGGGTCACGAACACCGTGGTCACGTGCACCTCGTCGTGGAGCCGTCGAAGCCAGTCGCGCAACTCCTTTCGAACCTTCGCATCGAGCGCGCCGAACGGCTCATCGAGCAACAACACGCTCGGTTCCACCGCCAACGCCCGGGCAAGGGCCATTCGTTGGCGTTGCCCACCCGAAAGCTGCGCCGGAAGCCGATCGGCGAACTGGTCGAGGTGAACGAGTTCGAGCAACTCCATCACCCGTTTGCGGATCTCCTCCTTGGGGGTCTTGCGAATCTCCAGACCGAAGGCGACGTTGCGAAACACGCTCAGGTGCTTGAACGCCGCATAGTGCTGAAACACGAAGCCGACGTTTCGCTGTTGGGGACGAACCCAGGTGGTGTCCGCTCCGTTGATCTCGACCACCCCCGAGTCGGGATCGTCGAGGCCGGCGATGATGCGCAACAAGGTCGTCTTGCCTCCACCGGACGGGCCGAGCAGAGCGGTCAGGTTGCCGCCACCGATATCGACCGAGACGTCGTCCAACGCCACGAAGTCGCCGAATTTCTTGTTGATGTTGCGAGCGGAGATGGTCATGGCGATGTCACTTCTGGTGCGAAGGGCGAATGATGGTGATGACGATCAGGCACAGGATCGTCGCGGCCGCGAGTACCAACGAGGCGCTGTACGCGCTGAGTTCGTCGAACTCGGCATAGCGCTCCTCCACCAAGGAGGTCACGCTCTGGGTAGACCCGGCCACTCCCCCGGCGGTGACGACCTTGACCGCCCCGAACTCACCGAGCGAACGGGCGAGCGCCAACACCACCCCGTACGCCACCGCCCATTTGATGGACGGCAGGGTGATGCGTCGGAAGGTCTGGAACCACGATGCGCCCAACACGGTCGCTGCCTGTTCCTGCTCGGTGCCGATCTCCTCGAGCACGGGCACGATCTCCCGGACGACGAGCGGCATCGAGACGAACACCGTGGCCAACACGATTCCCGGGAAGGCGAAGATCACGTCGATGCCAGCAGCGTCGAGGGCCGGACCGAACCAGCCGTTGCGCCCGTACGCGAAGATCAGCGCCAGACCGGCGACGATCGGCGACACCGACAGCGGCAGGTCGACAAACGTGCTGAGCAGACGCCGTCCGGGGAACCGGTACCGCACCAACAAGAGCGCCACGGCGATGCCGAACACCGTGTTGATGATCACCGCGTACGCGGCCGCGTAGGCCGTCACGGTGAAGGCGTGGACCATGTTCGCCTCGGTCAGTCGTTCCCACACGGCGCCGGCACCCTGTGCGAACGTCCGCTGTGCGACCATCGCCAACGGGACGACGATCAAGATCACGATGTAGCCGACGGCGACCAGACGGAGCGCGAGGGTGCTCGAGCTGCGTCGGCGTCGTGGGCGGAGCGAACGATGTGGCTTCGTCGCCGGCACCGGGATCGCCGCGCTTTCCTCCGGCATCGGGTCAGCGGCGAGCGATTCGACCTCAGGCACGACGCACCGCCCATCGCCGCAACCCGTCGATGCTCAGCAACGCGACGACCGCAACGACCAACAGGACGCTCGCCACCGCTGCAGCGCCCGCCGGGTTATCGTTCTCGTTGAGCGACAGAATGCGCACCGCCGCAACCTCCGTGCGAAACGGTAGGTTGCCCGAAATCAGCACCAGCGAACCGTATTCACTGACCGCTCGAGCGAAGCAAAGCGCCGTTCCTGCTGCGATCGCCGGGGCGAGGTTCGGCAGGACGATCCGGCGAAAGATCGTCGTGCGGCTGGCCCCGAGAGAGGCCGCTGCCTCCTCGACGTCACGGTCCAACTCCAAGAGGACCGGCTGCACGGCTCGAACGACGAAGGGCACCGTGACGAACAACAGGGCGATGAAGATTCCGACCCGCGTGTTTGCGAAGTGCAGCCCGACGGGACTGTCCGGCCCATAGAGCGACAACAAAACGAGTCCGGCGACGATGGTCGGCAGGGCGAACGGGACGTCGATGACGAGATCCAGGACCGCCTTGCCGGCAAAGTCGTCACGCACCAGGACCCATGCGACGAGTGTGCCCATGACGACGTTCACGATCGTCACCAGCACGGCCTGGCCGATGGTGAGCCTCAGCGCTGCCGCCGTCGACGGATTGGAGAGCGCATGCCAGTACCCGCTCCACCCGTTGCCGGTCGCCTTCACCACCACCGCAGTGAGCGGAATGAGGACGAGCAGGCTGAGCCAGATGCTCACGACGCCGAGCGTGAGCGCCGAGCCTCGGGTCAGCGGGGCGCCGTCGTCCCGCGAGCCAACGTTGCCCGCAACGACGCCGGCAGTATCTGTTCCGGTCACGTGGTGCCCTTACCCGATGCGTTCTGGATACGCGTGATCAAGCCATCGGCGCCGTCCTTGTCCTTCGTTGCGAAGAACCTGGTGTTGATCTCAGACCAGCCACCGAGATCGGCGATCGTCACGATGTTCGCGTCGGTCGGGAACGGGTTCTGGGAGTCATTGGCCCCTTCCACATCGACGGCCTCGACGTCGATCACCGGGCGGAAACCTTTCGAGGCGAAGATCCGCTGACCTTCCTCGCTCAGGATGAATTCGTGATACTCCGCGGCCGCCGGGTTTGCGCCCTTGGTGACGGCTGCCGGGTTGTCGATCCGCAATGTCGTGTCGGGAATGAGGTAGTCGAACGCCTCGCCACTCTGACGGGCAAAGATCGCCTCGTTCTCGTAGCTGACGAGCACATCGCCCACGCCGTTCTGAAACGCCGTCGTGGCTTCACGTCCCGACCCGGCCAGGGTGACGGCATTCTCAAAGAACCTGGTGAGGAACGCTTCCCCGGCCGTATCGCCACCACCGCCTTCAATCGCATGGGCCCAGGCCGCCAGAATGTTCCATCGCGCCGCGCCCGAGGAGCCTGGATTGGCGGTCACGATGCCGACCCCCGGCTCCACGATGTCGTCCCATCCGCGGATGTTCTTCGGATTCCCGTCCCGAACGACGAGAACGACGACCGAACTCGAGATGATCCCCCGGGTCGGGCCGCTGTTCCAGTCCTCGTCGACAAGTCCTGCCTTCACGAGTCGAGTGACATCGCCCTCGAGCGAGAAGTGCACGTAGTCAGCCTTCTTCCCCTCGGCCACCGCGCGACTCTGGTCGCCAGATGCACCGTAGGAGGATTCGAAGCGAACCCCCTGGCCGTCCGCCGTCTTCTCCCAGGCGGCCTGCACCGCGTCGTGGGCAGCCTTCGGCACGGCAAACCCGACGATTGAGACCGCGCCGGCGGCGTTGTCGCCGAACTCGTTGTCCGCCGTGGCGTTGCTCCCCGGAGAGCAGGCTGTCAGGACGCTCACCGAGAGCAGTGCTGACAGGCCGGCGGTTGCAAGGGTTCGCTTCACGGGATGTGAACCTAGATAAATCCGATCCATTTGGTCAAGAATAATTTCGACTTAATTGGTCAAGATTCTTCAACCCGGCCGATCCACGTCAGCACGCAGGCGCGACTGCGCCGTCGGCCCGCCACCGGCCGGTTCGGATCTTCGTTGCGGGCGCCAAGCTTCGTTGTCGGGGGTCGCGTTTAGTGTCATACACATGTTCGAGGGCTTCGACACCGAACTGAATAGCCTGGGTTCCGGGATCGACGATGTGGCGGTCCTGTTCGAGCTGCAACGCCGTTTGGATCTGCACATGATCGACGTGGTGGGCGAACTGGATGCTGTTGGGATGACCGACGTCGTCGAGGGCCTGTCCACCAAAGCGTGGGT